>NZ_CAURTV010000018.1:0-50043 GCF_963527515.1 uncultured Cellulomonas sp.
CGGTTAGAGGGTTGGGGATCGGGCGCTCGGGGTTGCCCACCTAGTGGGTACCGCGCTGATTTCTGGTGGGCGGCCCGGGCCCCCCCCCCCGCGGCTCTGCCCGCTCCACCGTCGTGCCGTACGTCGATAACGATATCGATAGCGATATCTAGCCGTCGCAACGTCGCGCTGGTGTCGATCGTCAGCGCTGTCCCGCACCGCCCGGACATCCTGGAGGACGACGACATGGGTATCGCGCACACCGGCAGAGCAGTCGTGGCGCTCGCTGCGGCCACCGCCCTCCTGGCCGCCTGCGGCAGCATCGGGGGTGCGGACACCGAGGGGTACGACGGCGATCCGGCCACTCTCACGTGGTGGCACAACGGTGTCGACGAGCCGCTGAACACCTACTTCGCGGCGGTGGTGGAGGGCTTCGAGGCGGAGTACCCGGGCGTCACCATCGAGAACGTGCCGGTGCAGAACGAGGAGCTCAAGGCCAGGCTGGCGCAAGCCCTGGAGACCGGCGACTTCCCGGACGTCTTCCAGCAGTGGGGCGGCGGGCAGATGGGCGAGCAGGTGGTCGCCGGAGAGCTCCTCGACCTCACCGACCAGGTGCGCGACCAGCTCGAGCTCATCGGCGGGTCGGCTGCCGGTTGGCAGCTGGAGGGCAGGACGTACGGGCTGCCGTTCAGCATGGGCGTGGAGGGGTTCTGGTACAACCGCGCCCTGTTCGCCCAGGCCGGCATCACCGAGACCCCCATGCTGCAGGAGCAGCTCGACGCAGTGGTCCAGCAGCTCAAGGACGCCGGGATCGTGCCCATCGCGGTGGGTGCCGGCGACGGGTGGCCGTCGGCGCACTACTGGTACAACTACGCGCTGCGTGCCTGCACGCCGGACACCATGGTCGCCGCGGGTGAGACCCAGGACTTCTCGGACCCGTGCTTCGTCAAGGCGGGGGAGGACCTCGCCGCGTTCCTGGCGACGTCCCCGTTCCAGCCCGACTTCCTGACCACGCCGGCGCAGCAGGGCGCCACCAGCTCCGCGGGCCTGCTGGCCAACGGCGGCGCCGCGATGGAGCTCATGGGGCACTGGCACCCCGGCGTGATGTCCGGGCTGGTGGAGAGCGGCGACGGACTGGGGACCGACCTGGGCTGGTTCCCGTTCCCGATGACCGAGGGCGGACAGGGGAACGCGAACTCCGCGCTCGGTGGCGGCGACGGGTTCTCGTGCTCCGTGGACGCGCCGCCCGTGTGCGTCGACTTCCTGCGCTACCTCCTCAGCGTGGACGTGCAGACGGCCTACGCCGAGACCGGGGCCGGGCTGCCGGTGACGATGGGTTCCGAGGCCGGGGTGAGCGACCCGAACATGGCCGCGCTGCTCGAGTTCCGCAACGACGCCAGCTACGTCCAGCTGTGGCTCGACGTGGCGTACGGGAGCACGGTCGGCGGCGCGCTCAACGACGCGATCGCCCAGCAGTTCGCCGGTACGGGCACGGCGGAGGGCGTCGTCGCAGCCATGCGGGCAGCGGCCGGGACCTGAGCCGGCAGCCGGCGAAGGAACCGGCGTCCGAATGCGGTCAGTCGGTCGGCTCGACCGGCGACGGATCAGCCTCGAGCTCGCCGGGCGTCGGCGCGTCGTCGCTACCGCCGTCCTCGGCCGACCCGGTGGCTGAGCCGTCGGAGCCGGCGCCCGCCTCCAGCACCTCCGGGGTGACCTCTTGCTCGAGGGTCGGGTACCCGTAGCCGCCCTCCTGCGCCGCGGCGCCCGGGTCCTGCGGTGAGTCGCTCATGGTCACCCTTCCTGCCGTGCCCGGACCGTCGCCGACCTGCTCGGTCCCATCGTCGGCGCCCGCGCTGTGACGCGCCATCCGGCGCGGTCGAGGTGTTCCTCGACGAGCAGTGCGTGGGCGGGCGGGCGACAACGGTCGTCCGCAGGGTGGCCCTCCCCCGGCACGCGGCGAGCGCCGTCCTACACTCGCGAGCATGACCGTGACGTCGGACAACGCCCCCAGCTCCACCGCTCCCGCAGTCGACATCAAGCCCCGCTCGCGCACCGTCACCGACGGGCTCGAGGCGACGGCCTCGCGGGGGATGCTCCGCGCGGTCGGCCTCGGGGACGACGACTTCGCCAAGCCGCAGATCGGCGTCGCCAGCTCCTGGAACGAGATCACGCCCTGCAACCTGTCGCTCCAGCGGCTGGCGCAGGCGGCCAAGTCGGGGGTGCACGCGGCCGGCGGCTACCCGCTCGAGTTCGGCACCATCTCGGTTTCCGACGGCATCTCCATGGGCCACGAGGGCATGCACTTCTCGCTGGTGAGCCGCGACATCATCGCCGACTCGGTGGAGACCGTCATGCAGGCCGAGCGCCTGGACGGCTCCGTGCTGCTGGCCGGCTGCGACAAGTCCCTGCCCGGCATGCTCATGGCAGCGGCCCGCCTCGACCTGGCCAGCGTGTTCCTGTACGCCGGGTCGATCGCGCCGGGCTGGGTCAAGCTCGAGGACGGCACGGAGAAGGACGTCACGATCATCGACGCGTTCGAGGCTGTCGGCGCGTGCGCCCGCGGGCTGATGAGCCGTGAGGACGTCGACCGCATCGA
The DNA here is from genome assembly GCF_963527515.1 of uncultured Cellulomonas sp. Classification (NCBI taxonomy): domain Bacteria; kingdom Bacillati; phylum Actinomycetota; class Actinomycetes; order Micrococcales; family Cellulomonadaceae; genus Cellulomonas; species uncultured Cellulomonas sp. Next base: position 2,576 of record NZ_CAURTV010000018.1, read on the forward strand.
GCGCGCGATCTGTCCCGGCGAGGGCGCCTGCGGCGGGATGTACACGGCCAACACGATGGCGTCGGTGGCCGAGGCGATCGGCATGTCGATCCCCGGCTCCGCCGCCCCGCCCTCGGCCGACCGCCGCCGCGACGCGTTCGCGCACAAGTCGGGCGAGGCCGTGGTCGAGCTGCTGCGCAAGGGCATCACCGCCCGCCAGATCATGACCAAGGAGGCGTTCGAGAACGCGATCGCCGTGGTCATGGCCTTCGGCGGCTCCACCAACGCAGTGCTGCACCTGCTGGCCATCGCGCACGAGGCCGAGGTCGACCTGACGCTCGCCGACTTCTCCCGCGTCGCCGCGAAGGTGCCGCACCTGGGCGACCTCAAGCCGTTCGGCCGCTACGTCATGAACGACATCGACCGCATCGGCGGCGTCCCGGTGGTCATGAAGGCGCTGCTGGACGCGGGCCTGCTGCACGGCGACTGCCTCACGGTCACCGGCAAGACGGTCGCGGAGAACCTGGCCGACGTGAACCCGCCGGACCCGGACGGCAAGATCCTGCGGGCCATGGACAACCCCATCCACAAGACCGGCGGCATCACGATCCTGCACGGCTCGCTCGCGCCCGACGGCGCCGTGGTGAAGTCGGCCGGCTTCGACTCCGACGTGTTCGAGGGCACCGCGCGCGTGTTCGAGCGCGAGCGCGCGGCCATGGACGCGCTGGAGGACGGGACGATCGTGGCCGGTGACGTCGTCGTCATCCGCTACGAGGGCCCCAAGGGCGGTCCGGGCATGCGGGAGATGCTCGCCATCACCGGTGCGATCAAGGGTGCCGGCCTGGGCAAGGACGTCCTGCTGCTCACCGACGGCCGCTTCTCCGGCGGGACGACCGGTCTGTGCGTCGGTCACGTGGCGCCCGAGGCCGTCGACGGCGGACCGATCGCGTTCGTCCGGGACGGCGACCGGATCCGGCTCGACGTGGCCAACGAGACGCTCGACGTGCTCGTCAGCGCCGAGGAGCTCGAGGGACGCAAGGCCGGCTGGGCGCCGCTGCCCCCCACCTACACGCGGGGGGTGCTGGCCAAGTACGCGAAGCTGGTGCAGTCGGCGTCGAAGGGCGCCGTGCTGATCTGACCTGCACACGACCGACGGGCCCGCTCCCTGCACAGGGGGCGGGCCCGTCGCGGTCCGGGCTACTTGATCGACCCCCGGGTGACCCCGGAGATGACCCAGCGCTGGGAGAACACGTACACCACCAGCAGCGGCGCCATCGCCATGAGGTAGGACGCGAACGCCACCGTGTAGTCGGTGTTGAACTGCCCCTGGAACACGTACTGCGCGAGCGACAGGGTTCGTGCCCCGGGGTCGGTGAGGACCACGAGCGGCATGATGAAGTCGTTCCACGCCCACACGCAGGTGAGGATGCCGACCGTCGCGTTCATCGGGGTCAGCAGCGGGAAGATGATCTGCCGGAACACCCGCCACGTCGAAGCCCCGTCCACCCGCGCCGCCTCCTCGAGCTCGATCGGGATCGAGCGGATGTAGGCGGTGTAGATGAAGATGTTCAGCGACAACCCGTAGATCGTGTAGAGCACGATCATCCCCGCCTGGTTGTCCAGGCCCAGGAGCGAGGTCTGCTTCACCAGCGGCAGCATGATGATCGGGAACGGGATGAACAGGGCCGCCAGCAGGTAGAAGAACACGCCCTTGAAGAACGGCCGGTGGATGTTCCGCGCGATGCCGTACGCCACCACCGAGCTGGTCAGCAGCGTGAAGACGACCGACCCGACCGTGATGATCGCGGTGTTCATGAGCGCCTGCGGGAAGCTGGTCCGCTCCCACGCCTCCGCGAAGTTGCCCCAGCGCACGGGGTTCGGCCACTCGAAGCCGGTGCCGGCGGCGAGCTGGTCGGGGGTCTTGAGCGCGACGACCACGGCCAGGTAGAGCGGCACGAGGACCGTCAGGGAGCACACGGCGATCAGCGCGGTCACCCACCAGTTGATCCTGCGGGTGTCGTCATCGGCCACGGCGCGGGTGCGTCGGCGCCGGCGCTCGGGGACGACGGGCTCGGCCTGGTTGAGGACGGTGGTCGAGGTGGTCATCAGAAGTCCGCCTCTCTGCGCTGGAGGACCCGGAACTGGAAGAGCGAGACGATGGTGATGACGATGAAGAAGATCACCGCGTTCGCGGTCTGGTAGGCGAACTCTCCGCCGGAGAACCCGCCGCGGAAGATGAGCAGCGTGACGGACTCCGTCGCGGTGCCGGGCCCGCCGTTGGTCAGGGCGACGATCGGGTCGAAGACCTGGAGGAAGCCCTTGAGGCTCAGGACGACGTTGATCGTGAAGAACGCGCTGATCAGCGGGAACGTGATCGACCGGAACTGGCGCCACGCCTTCGCGCCGTCCAGCGACGCCGCCTCATACAGCTCGCGCGGGATCGTCTGCAGCCCGGACAGGTAGATGATGATCGCGAAGGCGCAGGACTGCCAGACGGCCAGGGCGACGATCGCGGTCCACGCCCAGGTCTCGTTGGTGAGGATGTTGTCGGCGAACAGCGGGATGCCCGACAGGATCTTGGGCAGCGAGCTGGAGAAGAAGAACTGGAAGACGTAGCCGATGACCAGGATCGCCAGCACGTAGGGCACGAAGTACACGCCGCGCCAGAAGTTGCGGGCCAGGATCTTGGTGTTGAGGCCCATCGCGATGGACAGCGAGATCAGGTTGGTGAGCACGGTCGCCGCGATGGCGAAGAGGAACGAGAACCCGTAGGCCTGCAGGACGCGGTCGTCCTTGAACAGGTTGGCGTAGTTGGACAGGCCGACGAAGTTCCACGCGCCGTAGCCGGCGTAGTTGGTCAGGCTGAAGAAGATGCCGACCAGCACCGGGACCGTGTGGAACAGGAAGAACGCGATGACCGCGGGCCAGACCATCCAGTAGAAGGTGGACTGTGCGCGGTCCTTCGTGGGGCGCGTCGCCGCGGTCGTGCCGGCGCCGCCCGAGCGGCCTGCCCCCCGTGCTGCGGGCAGGGCTTGCGTGGAGGACGTCATCGTCATTCTCCCGTCACGGGGATGGTGCGAGCGGCGACCTTGCTCCACTCGCGGTCGAGAGTGGCGAGCGCGGCCTCGGCGTCGCCGTTGAACAGGAACTGCTGGTCGATCGCCGCGAGCGGGATGCTGGGCGGGATCTGGTGGTCGATGAAGCCGGCGATGCGGCCCTCGTCGAAGTAGGGCGCGACCGACTGGATCGCCGGCTCGTCGCTGAGCTCGGCCCCCTCGACGGAGGGGATCATGTTCTGCGAGGCCGCGAACTCCTCGATCACGTCCTTCTGGAACAGGTACTCGATGAAGCGGAGCGCCTCCGCCTGCCGCGGGGAGTCCTTGGCCATCGTCACGGCGACGTCGACGCCCGAGACCAGCACCCGGTCGGCGGGGTCGTCGGCAGCCGGGTACGGGAAGATCCCCGCCCGGATGTCCGGGTTGATGCCCTTGATGGGGCTCAACGCCCAGATGCCCTGCAGGAGCATGGCGGCCTCGCCGTTGGCGAACGCGGCGTTGCCGTCGTCGTAGGTCGCGCCGCGGTAGCCCTCCTGCATGTAGCCGAAGAGCTGTGCCTGCCGGTCCAGCGCCTCGGCGAAGTCCTTCCGGAACGACACCTCCGAGTCCCTGCCGGTGTCCTCGCCCTGCTCGCGCATCGCGTCGAAGAAGTCGTCGCCGGCGGGGTAGGCCCCGAGCCCGTTGAAGGAGGGCATCCCCGTCCACGAGTCGGCCAGGGTCCCGTAGAACGGCGTGATGCCGGCCGCCTCGAGCGCGTCGCACACGGTGATCAGGTCGTCCCAGGTCTCGGGGACCTCGAGGCCTTGCTGTTCGAAGAGGTCCTGGTTGTAGATGATCCCGTTGGCGTTGTTGACGTAGCCGAGGCCGTTCACCTCGTCGCCGAACGTGCCCAGGTCCGCCATGATCTCCTGCACGGCCGGGTTGATGGTGTCCAGCACCGGCTCGTCCGAGAAGTCGTAGAACACCCCCGCCTGCGCGAGCCGGCCGAAGTTCCCGCTCGCGTTGAGCGTGATGACGTCCGGAGCCTTGTCCTTCACCAGGAGCGTCCGGATCGCCGTGTCGGCGTCGGCGACCTGGTTCTGCACCACCCGGATGTCGGGGTTCTCGGCCTCGAAGTCGGCGATGATCTGCGTGAAGTCCTCGAGCGCCTCACCCTTGAACTGGAAGAAGTTCAGGGTGGTCACGCCGTCGGACGGGTCGTTCGCACAGCCGCCGACGGCGGCCAGCAGGGCGACCGTGCAGACCGCGGCTGCGGTGCGACCTCGTCGCGTCACTCGGTGTCTCATCGTGCGCCTCCTTGCGCCGGGTCCTGGCTGCTCAGTCCTGGGCGACCAGTTCGATCACGGTGGATCTCTGCGGGTACTGGACGGGGGGTCGCAGGCCGACGGCCTCGAGCTCGCGCCCTGTGAGCGCCGTGTCGTACACCTCCCATTGGAGATCTGACTGCGCGGCGGCGCTCGTCGAGCCGCCGACGACCCGGACCTCGTAGCGCCGGTCGGGGTCGAGACCGGGGATCCTGACCCGCCCCGGGGGGTAGGCGACGGTGGTGTCGGTCTGGGTGAGGGTGAAGACGGCCGACGTGCCGTCGGGGGCGACGACACCGCGGACGTCGATGCCCGGCTCGGTGCCGTCGACGTCGACGGTGCGGCCTGTCGCCACGAGCGGGCGGATGCGCTTGGCGTACTCCACCCACGCCGCGATGCGGCCACGGGTGTCGTCGTCCGTGGCGGTGAGGTCCCACTCGATCCCGACGTGGCCGAACAGGGCGACCGCGGCGCTGAAGTCGAGGTCGACGGTCCGGCCTGTGGAGTGCACGACCGGGCTGGTCAGGTGCATGCCCATCAGCTCGGGCGGGACCACCAGCGCCGTGTACCGCTGGTTGGTCAGGCGCTCCAGCGGGTCGAGCGTGTCGCTGGTCCAGATGCGATCCGTGCGGGCCAGGATGCCGAGGTCGACGCGGGCGCCCCCGGAGGCGCAGCTCTCGATCTCGAGACCGGGGTGGGCCGCCTTGAGCTCGTCGAGCAGGCGGTAGAGGGCAAGGGTGTGCTCGCGGACGCGCGCCGAGCCCTCCGGGCCGCTGCCGGCGTCGAGCAGGTCGCGGTTGTGGTCCCACTTGAGGTACGCGATCGGGTACTCCTCCAGCAGCGCGTGCAGCCGCTCGGCGAGGTAGGCGTACGCGTCAGGGTGCGCGAGGTCGAGCACCTGCTGCTGACGGGCGACCGGCGGCAGCGTCGTTCGCGCCCGCAGCACCCAGTCCGGGTGCTGCCGGGCGAGGTCGCTGTCGGGGTTGACCATCTCGGGCTCCACCCAGAGCCCGAACTCCATGCCACGGGCCGTGACGTGGTCGACCAGCGGGTGCAGGCCGTCGGGCCAGACCCCTGCGTCGACGTACCAGTCGCCCAGGCCCGCCGTGTCGTCGCGACGGCCGACGAACCAGCCGTCGTCGAGCACGAACCGCTCGACCCCGACGGTCGCGGCGGCGTCGGCGAGCGCGGTCAGCCGGTCGAGCGAGTGGTCGAAGTAGACGGCCTCCCACGTGTTGAGGGTGATGGGACGCGGGCGGCGAGGATGGGCCGGGCGCTCGCGCCACTCGTCGTGGAACCGGTGGGCCAGCTCGCTGAGCCCGTCGCCCCACGACCCGACGACCTCCGGCGACGTCAGGGACGCGCCCGGCGCGAGGACGACCTCCCCGGGGGCGAACAGCTCTCCGCCCGCGAGGAACGACTCGCCCGACACGGACCGCTCCGCGACGAGCCGGTGGTTTCCGCTCCACGCGACGTGGACCGCGTGGACCCGCCCGCGCTCGAAGCCGAACCCGGGCCGGCCGGCGGCCAGCAGGAGCGTCGCGTCGGCGCCCGGCCTCCCGCGGCGGCTCTCCCGCAGGTACGTCCCGTAGCCGAAGGGGTGCCGCTGCGGTGAGCGTTCCCGCAGGTGGCGACCCGTCGTGTCGAGGATCTCGGTGGCGTCCCAGGGGACGGGGAACGCGAGGTGCAGGTGCTGGACGGTGTAGGGGGAGTCTCCGTCGTTGCGCAGGGTGATCCGCTGGTGGAGCAGGCCCGCCGTGCCGACGGTGAGCTCCAGCTCCGCGCCGAGCATCGCTTCCCGGTCGACGAGCGACAGGCGTGCATGGTGGTCGTCGACCTGGACGCCCACGAGCTCCAGGCGGACGCTGAACGACGCCCCGTCGCGGTGGCCCTCGAGCCCGGGGGTGCCGAGCCAGCCGCCGGCAGGTGTGGCGACGAGCGTGGCGCGGGCGGGCTCGTCCAGCCCGCCCGAGACGCGCTGCGGACGCGCCGCGACGGCCAGGCTGCGCAGCGTCTGCTCGGTCGACCCGGTCAGCTCCTCGCCCCAGTGCACGATCGCCGGGTTCGGGGCCACCTCGAGGTCGATCACGACGCTGGTGCCGCCGCGCCGCAGGTGGAGCACGCGGGCGAGCGCAGGGAACACGTCGTCGTGGGGCATGAGTTAGTTCTAACATGGAAGAAAGAGACCGCACAAGCGGCACCGAGTGGGGAATCGCCTCCTCGATTGGCGCCCTTCATGTCATGATGGAACCAATGAGCGGATCGCGGGCGTGCTGAGCGAGAGCGAGCGGGCGCTCGCGCGCGCCGTGCTCATCCACGGGCCGATCTCGCGCAGCGAGCTGACCAGCCGCCTCGGCCTCTCGCCGCCGAGCCTCACGCGGTTGGCCAAGCCGTTCCTCGACCGTGGCCTGCTGGTCGAGCTCGACGACCGGACCGACGGCTCGATCGGCCGGCCCGTCCGCCCGCTCGACGTGCGGCCGGGTCTGGCCCACTTCGCGGGCGTCAAGATCACGGGAGACGCCCTCCACGTCGTCGCGACGGACGTGCGCGCCGGGCTCCTCGCCTACGTCGAGCACCGCCTGGAGCGCCGGGACCCGGCCGGCGTCGCCGCCGAGATCGCCCGTGCGGTCCGTGGCCTTGGCGTCGACCGCCTCGCGGGCGTCGGGGTGTCGATCGGCGGTGCCGTCCGGGACGGCCGCGTCGAGTTCGCGCCGTTCCTCGACTGGACGGACGTGCCCTTCGCGGAGCTGGTCGAGGCCGAGCTCGAGGTCCCCGCCTCGATCGAGAACGACCTCGTCGCCCTCGCCGAGGCCGAGCGCTGGTTCGGCATGGGCCGCGGCATCCCCGGGTTCGTCGTCATCACCATCGGCGCGGGCATCGGCTACGCGCTCGTGGTCAACGGCCAGGCCGTGCACTCGCGTGAGGCCGGCGTCGGGCTCGGCGGGCACATCCCGCTGGGCACCACCGGCCCGGTCTGCCACGCGGGTCACCGGGGGTGCGCCGAGGCCATGCTGACGTCCGGATCGATCGCCTCCCAGGTGTCGGCCGCCCTGCAGCGCCCGGTGGACTACGACGAGGTGCTGCGCCTCGCGGCGCAGGGCGACCCGGCAGCGACGACGGTCGTCGACGAGGCCGCGGCCGCGCTCGGACGACTCGTCGCGATGGCCGCCAACCTGACCCTGCAGCCCGCGGCCGTGCTCGCCGGGGAGGGCATCGGGTTGTTCTCGCTCGCGGAGGACCGGGTGCGTGCGGCGATCGCGGCCGACCGGGACCCGCGCGCCGAGCCCGTCCAGCTCTTCGTCGACGAGTCCGGCTTCTCCGCCTGGGCCCGGGGGGCCGCGACCATCGCCATCCAGGACGCCGTCGACCGGATCGACCTGCACCGACAGGACCAGGAGCTGCTGCCTGCCCCGGTCCCGACGAGAGGAGCCCTCCCATGACGTGGACCACGCACGACGCGCCCTGGTGGACCCGGGCCGTCGTGTATCAGGTGTACCCGCGCTCGTTCGCCGACTCGGACGGCGACGGCATCGGTGACCTGCGGGGCATCCTCGGTCGCCTCGACCACCTCGCCGCGCTGGGCGTCGACGTGGTCTGGCTGTCGCCGATCTACGCCTCGCCGCAGGACGACAACGGGTACGACATCAGCGACTACCAGTCGGTCGACCCCGTCTTCGGCACCCTCGAGGACCTGGACGAGCTGGTGGCGGCCCTGCACGCCCGCGGCATGAAGCTGGTCATGGACCTCGTCGTCAACCACACCTCCGACGAGCACCCGTGGTTCGTCGAGTCCCGGGACCCGGCCTCGCCCAAGCGCGACTGGTACTGGTGGCGGCCGCCGCGCGCAGGGATGGCGCCCGGTGCACCCGGGGCCGAGCCCACCAACTGGCGCTCGTTCTTCGAGGGGCCCACGTGGGAGCTCGACGAGCGCTCGGGTGAGTACTTCCTGCACCTGTTCAGCCGCAAGCAGCCGGACCTCAACTGGGAGAACCCGGCGGTCCGCGGCGCGGTGTACTCGATGATGCGCTGGTGGCTGGACCGTGGCGTGGACGGCTTCCGCATGGACGTCATCAACCTCATCTCCAAGGACACGACGCTGCCCGACGGCGTGGTCACCGACGGACTGCTCGCGGACGGCTCGGCGTCGTACGTCTGCGGCCCGCGCATCCACGAGTTCCTGGCCGAGATGCACCAAGAGGTCTTCGCGGGCCGGCCCGAGCGGCTGCTGACCGTGGGGGAGATGCCGGGCGTCACGGTCGAGCAGGCGCGCGACTTCACCGACCCCGCGCGGGCGGAGGTGGACATGGTGTTCCAGTTCGAGCACGTCGGGCTCGACCACGGCCCCGGCGGAAAGTTCGACGTCCGCCCCCTGCGGCTGCTCGACCTGAAGGCGTCGTTCGGCCGCTGGCAGGCGGGGCTGGCCGACATCGGCTGGAACTCCCTGTACTGGAACAACCACGACCAGCCCCGGATCGTGTCGCGGTTCGGCGACGACGGTGCCTTCCGGCGCGAGTCGGCCACGATGCTCGCCACCGTCCTGCACCTGCACCGCGGGACGCCGTACGTGTACCAGGGCGAGGAGCTCGGGATGACGAACGCGCACTTCACGCGGTTCGACCAGTACCGGGACATCGAGACGCTCAACCACGTGGCGGTCGCGCAGTCGGTCGGCACCGGGTCCGACCAGGACCTGCTGGCCGGCATCGCCGCGATGGGCCGCGACAACGCCCGCACCCCGATGCAGTGGGACGGCTCTGCGCACGCGGGCTTCACGACGGGCACCCCGTGGATCTCCGTCAACGAGAACTACCCGCAGATCAACGCGTCGGTGCAACGGGCGGATCCGGGCTCCGTCTTCCACTACTACCGTGCGCTCATCGCCTTGCGGCACGAGGACCCGGTCGTCGCACTCGGCGACTTCACCATGCTGCTGCCCGACCACGAGCACGTGTACGCGTTCGCCCGCCGGCTCGACGGGACCGAGCTGCTGGTGCTCGGCAACTTCTCCGGGGACGGGCAGGACGTGGCGCTCGGCAGGGCGTGGCCGCTCGGCGGGGAGCCGGCCGACGCGCTCGTGCTCGCCAACTACGACGTCGCGGACGAGTCGTCGGTCGACGGGCGGCTGCGGCTGCGGCCGTGGGAGGCCCGCGTCTACCGCTGGGACCTGTTCTGACCCTCGGTAGGCTCCTCGCTCATGGGCAAGGTGCACGAGAGCATCGACGGCCGGCTGCGCGCGTTCGTCGAGGCGCAGCCGATGTTCTTCGTCGCGACCGCCCCCAGCGGCCCCGACGGGCACGTGAACGTCTCCCCGAAGGGCATCGCCGGCACGTTCGCCGTGATCGACGAGCACACGGTCGCGTACCTCGACATCACCGCGAGCGGCGCGGAGACGATCGCCCACCTGCGCCAGAACGGCCGGATCACCGTCATGTTCTGCGCCTTCCAGGGGCCGCCGAACATCGTGCGGCTGTACGGGCGCGGCCGGGTGGTCACGCTCTACGACGACGGCTACGACGAGCTGGCCGCGCTGTTCGCGCCGGTCGCCGGCGCCCGCGCGGTCATCGTCGTCGACGTCGAGCGGGTCTCGGACTCCTGTGGCTACGGGATCCCGCGGATGGCGGTCGAGGGGGAGCGGGACCTGCTGCCGCAGCACATGGAGCGCAAGGGCGTCGACGGCCAGGCGTCCTACCGCCGGCTGAAGAACCGGGCCAGCATCGACGGCCTGCCCGCGTTCGACATGGACCCGACCCCCACCGACCCGTCCAATGGGTGATCCCGTGAACCACGATGTGAGACGGCGTGACACGACGGAAACACCGGCGTAGTGTCCAACGCGTGCAGACGACCCTTCTCGTAGTACTTCCTGAGCGCGCCGGCTAGAGGCCTCCCGCACAGGCCCCGTCAGCGCGCTCGCCCCTCGTCCAGCCGTTACGCGGCTCGAGGGGCTTTTTCGTGCTCAGGCAGTACCCACGCAGCACCCACGCAGCACCCACGCAGCACCACCCAGGGAGACACCGATGGTCCAGGGCCCTCACCCGGCACCGCCGCGAACATCCGCACCCGGCGCACCCTCCGCGTCGCGAGTCCCTGCCGCGACGACGGTCGAGCAGGTCACCGGCGCGCAGTCGATCGTCCGCTCGCTCGAGGAGGCCGGCGTCGAGGTCGTCTTCGGCATCCCCGGCGGCGCCATCCTGCCGACGTACGACCCGCTGATGGACTCCACCAAGGTCCGGCACATCCTGGTCCGCCACGAGCAGGGCGGCGGGCACGCGGCCGCCGGCTACGCCGCGGCGACCGGCCGGGTCGGCGTCTGCATGGCCACCTCCGGCCCCGGCGCGACGAACCTGGTCACGCCCATCGCCGACGCCCACATGGACTCCGTGCCGCTGGTCGCGATCACCGGGCAGGTGTCCGCGTCGATGATCGGCACGGACGCGTTCCAGGAGGCCGACATCGTCGGCATCACCCTGCCGGTGACCAAGCACAACTACCTGGTGACCGACCCGGACGACATCCCCCGGGTCATCGCGGAGGCCTTCCACATCGCCTCCACCGGCCGCCCGGGGCCCGTGCTGGTGGACATCGCCAAGTCCGCGATGGTCGCCCGCACCACGTTCTCCTGGCCGCAGCTGCTGGACCTGCCCGGCTACCACCCGGTGACCAAGCCGCACGCCAAGCAGATCCGCGAGGCCGCCCGGCTGATCGCCACCTCGCGCCGCCCGGTGTTCTACGTGGGCGGCGGCGTGATCCGCGCGCGTGCGTCCGCCGAGCTGAAGGCGCTGACCGAGGCGGCCGGCGCACCGGTCGTGACCACGCTCATGGCCCGCGGCGCGCTGCCCGACTCGCACCCGCAGAACCTGGGCATGCCCGGCATGCACGGGACGGTCGCCGCGGTCGCCGCCCTGCAGAAGGCCGACCTGGTCGTGGCCCTCGGCGCCCGCTTCGACGACCGCGTCACGGGCCTGCTGTCCAGCTTCGCGCCCGGCGCCACGATCGTGCACGCGGACATCGACCCGGCCGAGATCGGCAAGAACCGCACGGTCGACGTGCCGATCGTCGGCGACCTCAAGGAGGTCATGGCCGACCTGCTGCCCGAGCTGGCCCGCGAGCACACGCAGCACGGCAAGCCTGACCTCGAGGGCTGGTGGCGGCAGCTGGACGACTGGCGGGAGACGTTCCCGCTCGGGTTCGACGAGCCCGCGGACGGCCACCTCGCCCCGCAGTACGTCATCCAGCGGATCGGCGAGCTGTCCGGGCCGGAGTCGATCTTCGCCGCGGGCGTCGGCCAGCACCAGATGTGGGCCGCGCAGTTCATCAAGTACCAGCGGCCCAACTCGTGGCTGAACTCCGGTGGCCTGGGCACCATGGGCTACGCGGTGCCTGCGGCGATGGGCGCCAAGGTCGGTGACCCGTCGCGGACCGTGTGGGCGATCGACGGCGACGGCTGCTTCCAGATGACCAACCAGGAGCTGGCCACCTGCACCATCAACGAGATCCCGATCAAGGTCGCGATCATCAACAACTCCTCGCTCGGCATGGTGCGCCAGTGGCAGACCCTGTTCTACGAGTCGCGCTACTCCAACACCGACCTGAACACCGGTCACGGCACCGTGCGCATCCCCGACTTCGTGAAGATGGCGGACGCGTACGGGTGCGCGGGGCTGCGCTGCGAGACCGTCGCCGACGTCGACGCGACCATCAAGCGGGCCCTCGAGATCAACGACCAGCCGGTCGTCATCGACTTCACCGTGTCGCGCGACGCGATGGTGTGGCCGATGGTCGCCGCCGGCGTCTCCAACGACGACATCCAGTACGCGCGGGGCATCTCCCCGGCGTGGGACCGGGAGGACTGAGCCATGTCCCGTCACACCCTGTCGGTCCTCGTGGAGAACAAGCCCGGCGTGCTCACGCGCGTCGCCGGCCTGTTCGCGCGGCGGTCGTTCAACATCCACTCGCTCGCGGTCGGTCCCACCGAGCACGACGAGATCTCCCGCATCACGGTCGTCGTCGACGTCGACGCCCTGCCGCTGGAGCAGGTGACCAAGCAGCTGAACAAGCTGATCAACGTCATCAAGATCGTCGAGCTGGAGGACGCCGCGTCCGTCCAGCGCGAGCTGTTGCTGGTGAAGGTCAAGGCCGACGCCAGCCAGCGCACCGGGGTTCTCGAGGTGGTCCAGCTGTTCCGGGCCCACGTCGTGGACGTCGTCCCGGACACGGTCGTCATCGAGGCCACCGGCGGACCGGGCAAGCTCGACGCCCTGCTCGCCGCCCTGGAGCCGTTCGGCATCCGGGAGATCGTGCAGTCGGGCACCGTGGCCATCGGCCGCGGGTCCCGCTCGATCACCGACCGCGCCCTCGAGCGCGTCAACCGCAGCGCCTGACCTTCCCTGTTCCGCACCAGACACACACCGAGGAGAACCCATCGTGGCCGAGCTGTTCTACGACGACGACGCCGACCTGTCGATCATCCAGTCCAAGAAGGTCGCCGTCATCGGCTACGGCAGCCAGGGGCACGCGCACAGCCTCAACCTGCGCGACTCCGGCGTCGACGTGACCGTCGGCCTGCGCGAGGGCTCGGCGTCCCGGGCGAAGGCCGAGAACCAGGGCCTGACGGTCGCCTCGGTGGCCGACGCGGTACGGGAGGCCGACGTCGTCGTGATCCTGGCCCCCGACCAGGTGCAGCGGATCGTCTACCGCGACGAGATCGAGCCCAACCTCAAGGACGGCGCCGCGCTGGTCTTCGGCCACGGCTTCAACATCCGCTTCGGCTACATCAAGCCGGCCGCGCAGCACGACGTCCTCATGGTCGCGCCGAAGGGCCCGGGTCACCTGGTCCGTCGTGAGTACGTCGACGGCCGCGGCGTGCCGGTCATCGTCGCCGTCGAGCAGGACGCCTCGGGCTCCGCCTGGGACCTCGCCCTGTCCTACGCCAAGGCGATCGGTGGCCTGCGCGCCGCCGGCATCAAGACCAGCTTCACCGAGGAGACCGAGACCGACCTGTTCGGTGAGCAGGCCGTTCTGTGCGGTGGCGTCTCGCAGCTCATCCAGTACGGCTTCGAGACCCTGACCGAGGCCGGCTACCAGCCCGAGGTCGCGTACTTCGAGGTGCTGCACGAGCTCAAGCTGATCGTCGACCTCATCTTCGAGGGCGGCATCACCAAGCAGCGCTGGTCCGTCTCCGACACGGCCGAGTACGGCGACTACGTCTCCGGCCCGCGGGTCATCACGCCCGACGTGAAGGAGAACATGAAGGCCGTGCTGGCGGACATCCAGAACGGCGCCTTCGCCGAGCGGTTCATCAACGACCAGGACGCCGGCGCGCCGGAGTTCAAGGAGCTGCGCGAGAAGGGCCAGAACCACCCGATCGAGCCCGTCGGCCGCGAGCTGCGCAAGCTGTTCGCCTGGGTCAAGCCCACGGAGTCCGACTACGTCGAGGGTTCGGCGGCGCGCTGACGTAGGTACGGGCCGCCCGGAGGGTGGCCTGTGCCGGAGGCAGCGCAGAGCCGAACCCGACCATGAGCACCGGGGGTTCGGCGGCGCGCTGACGCACGTCCCCCGTGACCAAGCCATGAGTGACGCACCCGGACCGGGGGCAGCACTCATGGCTTGGTCGCGTCCGGCGCCGAACGTGCCGGTGACCAGCCGGTAGGCAAGGATGGGCCGACGACGACGAGGGGACGACGATGAGCGACCGACAGGTGGAGCCGGCCGAGCACGGGACCGAGGGTCCGGTCGAGGACGTGCGGATCGCGGCGTTCTGGCAGGCGGCTCGGGGGCACGTCGGGTTCGGGAAGCTGGACGTCATCGTCGGCGAGTCGCCCGAGGACGTCGTGTCGCCGCCGTCCTGGTCCTACGGGGACGACGCGGAGGCGGCGGAGCTGCTCGCACGGGTGCTCGACGGGCGCAAGACGGCCAACGGGCTCGCGGTGGCAGAGCTCGAGCAGGTCGGCCTCGAGGTCCCGCGCGTGGGTGACCTGTCGATCGTCGTGGACGGCGAGGGCACGCCGCGGGCGCTCCTGCGCACCACGGAGGTCCAGGTGGTCCCGTTCGACCAGGTGCCCGCCGAGCACGCGGCGGCGGAGGCGGAGGACGACGGGTCGCTGGAGACCTGGCGCGCCCGTCACGAGGAGTCCTGGCGCCGAGTCCTGGGGGAGGCGTTCTCGCCCAGCCTGGACGTCATGCTCGAACGCTTCGAGCTGGTCTACCCGACCGACGGCCCGACGCCCGCCGTCGACTGAGCGGCTCGTCCCGCAAGGTGAGACACCCGTCCCGAGCGGTGGGACGGGGTCTACGCTCGTCGCATGGTCGACACCGCCGCTGCCCGGGACATCCGCCTCGCCGTCGTCGCTGGTGACGGCATCGGCACGGAGGTCGTGGAGCAGGGTCTGCTGGCTCTGGACACCGCGCTGCACGGCACGCCGGTCACCGTGAGCACCACCGACTTCGACCTGGGCGCCCGCCGCTTCCACGCCACGGGCGAGACCCTCACGGACACCGACCTCGAGGCCATCCGCGCGCACGACGCGATCCTGCTGGGCGCCATCGGTGACCCGAGCGTGCCGTCCGGCGTCCTCGAGCGGGGGCTGCTGCTCAGGCTGCGCTTCGCGCTGGACCACTACGTCAACCTGCGCCCCAGCCGGCTGTACCCGGGCGTGGCCTCGCCGCTGGCGAACCCCGGCGAGATCGACTTCGTCGTCGTGCGCGAGGGCACCGAGGGCCCGTACGTCGGCAACGGTGGCGCGATCCGGGTGGGCACCCCGCACGAGGTTGCCAACGAGGTCAGCGTGAACACCGCGTTCGGCGTCGAGCGCGTGGTCCGCGACGCGTTCGCCCGTGCCGCGGCCCGCCCCCGCAAGAAGCTCACCCTCGTGCACAAGCACAACGTCCTCGTGCACGCCGGCCACCTGTGGCGCCGCACGGTCGAGGCCGTGAACGCCGAGTTCCCCGACGTGACCGTCGACTACCTGCACGTGGACGCGGCGACCATCTTCCTTGTCACCAACCCGGCACGGTTCGACGTGATCGTCACCGACAACCTGTTCGGGGACATCCTCACTGACCTGGCGGCCGCGATCACCGGCGGCATCGGGCTGGCGGCGTCCGCCAACATCAACCCCGACCGCACCACGCCGAGCATGTTCGAGCCCGTGCACGGCTCTGCGCCGGACATCGCGGGCCAGGGCAAGGCGGACCCGACCGCCACCGTGCTGTCGGTCGCGCTGCTGCTCGAGCACCTGGGCCTGCCGGACGCAGCCGCCCGGGTCGAGAAGGCGGTGGCCGACGACATCTCCGACCGCCGCACCACCGAGCGAGTACGGTCGACGGCCGAGGTGGGCAAGGACCTCGCGGCGCGCATCGCCGGCTGAGCGTCCTGCGTCTGTCACCCGGCCGTCCTCACCGGTACCGTCGAACCCGACTCTGGTGAAAGGCCCCCTCATGAGCACCACGACGCACCCCACATCTGTCGACGCCTTCGAGATCACGCGGACCGACACCCCCGTCCCCGACGAGCAGCGCGAGGCAGCGCTCGCGTCGCCGAGGTTCGGCACGGTGTTCACGGACCACATGGCCCGCATCTCGTACTCGAACGAGGACGGCTGGACCCGTCGTCGCGTCGAGAAGTACGGCCCCCTGCTGCTGGACCCGGCGACGGCAGTCCTGCACTACGGGCAGGAGATCTTCGAGGGCATGAAGGCGTACCGGCACGCCGACGGGTCGGTGTGGACGTTCCGGCCGCGCGACAACGCCGCCCGGTTCGCGCGCTCGGCCCGACGCCTCGCACTGCCCGAGCTGTCCGAGGCGGACTTCCTCGGCGCCATCGAGGCGCTCGTGGCCACCGACGTGGTCTGGGTGCCGTCCGGCGAGGAGACGAGCCTGTACCTGCGCCCGTTCATGTACGCCTCGGAGACGTTCCTCGGGGTGCGGCCCTCGCTCGAGGCGGAGTTCCTCGTCATCGCGTCGCCCGTCGGCCCGTACTTCGCCGGCGGCGTGCGACCGGTGGCCATCTGGGTGGACCAGAAGTACCACCGCGCCGGCGCGGGCGGGACCGGGGACGCCAAGTGCGGCGGCAACTACGCCGCGAGCCTGCTCCCGCAGCAGGAGGCCTACGCCAAGGGCTTCGAGCAGGTCTGCTTCCTCGACGCGTCGACCAACACCCAGCTCGAGGAGCTCGGCGGCATGAACGTGTTCGTCGTGCACGCCGACGGCAGCGTGGCGACGCCCCCGATCTCCGGCTCGATCCTCGAGGGCGTCACGCGCTCGTCGATCCTGCGGCTGCTCACCGACGCCGGGCACGAGGTGTCCGAGCGCCAGATCCCGCTGACGGAGCTGCGCCAGGGCCTCACGGACGGCTCCGTGCGCGAGGTGTTCGCGTGCGGCACCGCCGCCGTCATGACACCGATCGGCCGGCTGGCCAGCGACGACTTCGACCTCACGGTCGGTGACGGCGAGGCCGGCCCGGTCACCACGCGGATCCGCGCCGAGCTCACGGACATCCAGTACGGCCGCGCCACCGACCGGCACGGCTGGCTGCACCGGCTGGTCTGATGTCCCTGGCGGAGGACGTCGACCGCATCGCGGCGGAGAGCGACTTCGCGGGGGTCGTGCGGGTGGACCGCGCGGGGACCACGGAGCTCTCGGCCGCGTACGGGCTGGCCGACCGGCGGCACGGGATCGCCATGACGCCGGACACGGTCGTGGCCACGGCCAGCGCGTCCAAGGGCATGACCGCGCTGGCTGTGATGAGTCTGGTGGAGGACGGCACGCTCTCCCTGGGCACGACCGCGCGCTCGCTGCTGGGCACCGACCTCCCGCTCGTCGCGGACGACGTCACCGTGGAGCACCTGCTCGGGCACACCTCGGGCATCGGTGACTACCTCGACGAGGACGACGACACCCCGATCAGCGCCTACGCGATGCCGGTCCCGGTGCAGCACCTGGCCACCACGGAGCAGTTCGTGGCGGTCCTCGACGGGTTCCCGACCGCGTTCCCGGCGGGGGAGAAGTTCTTCTACTGCAACGGTGGGTACGTGGTGCTCGCCCTGCTGGCGGAGCGCGCGTCGGGGGTGCCGTTCCACGACCTCGTGCGCCAGCGGGTCTGCGCGCCCGCCGGGCTGGTCGACACCGACTTCCTGCGCTCCGACGCCCTGCCCGGCCGCGCGGCCCTCGGGTACGTCGAGATGGACGGCGAGTGGCGGACCAACGTCTTCCACCTGCCCGTCCTGGGCACCGGCGACGGCGGCATCTACACCACGGGCGCCGACGTGCACCGGTTCTGGACCGCCCTGTTCGCCGGCGCCGTCGTCCGTTTGGAGACGGTGGCCCAGATGGTCCGGCCGCGCAGCACGGCGCCCTACGACGACCGCCGGTACGGGCTCGGGTTCTGGGTGCACCCCACCCGGGACGTCGTCCAGCTCGAGGGCTACGACGCCGGGGTGTCCTTCCTGAGCAACCACGACCCGGCCGAGAGGCTCACCGTGACCGTCGTCGGCACGACCGCCGAGGCCGCCTGGCCGCTGGCGAAGGAGCTCCAGGCGAGGCTGATCGATGGACCGACCGAGGGCTGAGCAGTGTGTCCAAGGGGTGGAACGCGTGACCGGGAGACGTGACGTGTGCCACGATGCTCGGGTGACCCGCTCCTCCCTCATTATCGAGTAGCGCGTCGGCCCACCAGCTGACGCGCAGACCTCCCGTACCCCGGGGGGTCTTTTTGTTGGTCGGGGCACCACCACCGCCCCGGTTACCGTCGACTGCACCGGCACACCCCCGCCGGCAGACCGCGAGAAGAGCAGCAACGACGACGTCCGTCCCAGCACCGAAGAGAGCCCATCGTGCCCGTCTCCGCCACCACGCCGTTCCAGGTGTACGACACGACCCTGCGCGACGGCGCCCAGCAGGAGGGGATGAACCTGTCCGTCTCCGACAAGCTGGCCATCGCCCCGCTGCTCGACGAGCTGGGCGTCGGGTTCATCGAGGGCGGCTGGCCGGGCGCGGTGCCCAAGGACACCGAGTTCTTCAAGCGTGCCGCCAAGGAGCTCGACTTCCGCAACGCCGAGCTGGCCGCGTTCGGCAGCACCCGCAAGGCCGGCACGCGCGCCGTCGACGACCCGCAGGTGCGCGCGCTCGTCGACTCCGAGGCGCCGGTCGTCGCCCTCGTCGCCAAGCACGACCTGCGCCACGCGGAGCGGGCCCTGCGGACCACCGGGGACGAGAACATCGCGATGATCGCGGACACGGTCGCGTTCCTGGTGCGTGAGGGGCGCCGCGTGGTCGTCGACGCCGAGCACTTCTTCGACGGCTACCGGTTCGACCCCGCGTACTCCCGGGCCGCCGTGCTGGCGGGCTTCGAGGCGGGTGCCGAGGTGGTCGCCCTGTGCGACACCAACGGCGGCATGGTGCCGGCGTGGGTGTCGCAGATCGTGCACGAGGTCCGCGACCTGGTCGGACCCGACGCGGTGCTCGGGATCCACGCGCACAACGACTCGGGCTGCGCCGTCGCCAACACGCTCGCCGCGGTGGAGGCGGGCTGCACCCACGTGCAGGGCACCGTGAACGGGTACGGCGAGCGGACCGGGAACGCGGACCTGCTGTCGGTCGTCGCCAACCTCGAGCTCAAGTACGGCCTGCCCGTGCTCAAGGTCGCGGACGGGCTGCCGGGGGGCCTCACGGAGCTCACGCGGATCGCGCACGCCATCAGCGAGATCACCAACATCTCCCCGTTCGCCCGCTCGCCGTACGTCGGGGCGAGCGCGTTCGCGCACAAGGCCGGCCTGCACGCCTCCGCCATCCGGGTGGACCCGGACCTGTACCAGCACACCGACCCGGCGAACGTCGGCAACGACATGCGCATGCTCATCTCGGACATGGCGGGGCGTGCCTCGATCGAGATGAAGGGCCGTGAGCTGGGCTTCGACCTGTCCGGGCGCGCCGAGCTGCTGGGCCGGGTCACGGACCGCGTCAAGGACGCCGAGGCCAACGGGTACACCTACGAGGCGGCGGACGCGTCGTTCGAGCTGCTCCTGCTGGAGGAGATCGACGGCGAGCGCCCCCAGTACTTCCGCGTCGAGTCGTGGCGCGCCATCGTCGAGCGCTCCGGCGGTCGGGGGACGCCGGCCACGGCCGAGGCCACGGTCAAGCTGCACGCCGGCGGCGAGCGCGTGGTGAGCACCGGCGAGGGCAACGGTCCCGTCAACGCCCTGGACCACGCCCTCCGGCAGGCGCTCCTGGGCGTCTACCCCGAGCTCGAGCCCTTCGAGCTGATCGACTTCAAGGTGCGCATCCTCGACTCGATGCACGGCACCGACGCGATCACGCGCGTCCTCATCGAGATGACGGACGGCCAGCGCTCGTGGAGCACGGTCGGCGTCGGGCCCAACCTGCTCGAGGCGTCGTGGGAGGCGCTCACCGACTCCACCATCTGGGGGTTGCGCCACCAGGGCGTGCCGCCCCGCTGAACTTCATCCCTGCGCACGGGCTCGCCGCGGCTTAGCCTCGGGGGAACGGCCGCTGCAGCGCGGCCGCCGACGCGTGGAGGGAGCGGTCGTGTCCGGCTCTGCGCCGCCGCTCGACCCGGTCCCGGGGCGAGCGTCCAGGTCAGGACGATCGCGTCGGGTCTGGTGGTGGCTCCTGGTCGCCATCCTGGTGGTCGCCGGCGTCACCGCGCTCGCCGTCCGGCCGTGGGAGCCCGTGGAGACGGAACCGCCCCCGACGGCCACCCTGACCGACGTCCCCACCGCCGCGCCGACCACGCCGTCCGCACCCTCGTCGTCCTCGCCGGCGGTCCCCGGCGCGGACGCCGTCTTCGACGCGACGACGGCCCCGGCGCTGTTCGTGTCCTCGGACGACCTGCTGGCCGACGTCCCGGCTGCCGAGCCCGTGGTGGAGCAGCGGATCACGTCCGGCCAGATGCCCTGGGGCCTGCCCGTCGGCTCGACCGTCGACCCACCCGCGTGCACCGTCGCCCTGACCGTCGTGCCCGCTGCGCCGCCGTGGTACGACGCCCTGCTCTGGGGCAACGAGACGCTCTCGTTCGAGCAGGAGGTCCTGCTGCTGGCCGACCCGACCGCGGCGCGCGACGCGTTCCGCCAGCTGGTCACGGCCGTCGACGCGTGCCCGCAGTACAGCCAGCAGAACCCCGGCATGGACGGCGCCACGTGGATCGCTGAGCCGGCGATCGAGGGCCAGGGCGTCTTCCCGTCGATCGTGCAGGAGATGACCCACTCCGCCGAGGGCTACGACGTGCCGGGCTACCGGGGTCACACGCTGGTCGGGAACGCGATCGTCACGTGGACGGCGGAGGCGTTGACCGTGGGTGACCGGCAGGCGGCGCTGGCGACCCTGGGCGACCCCACCGGTCTCTCGGCCATGGTGCAGGAGCGCGCCCAGGCCGCGGTCAAGGCCCTCGGCTGATCGCGCACCTAGGCTGACCCGGTGCATGGTGAGTACAAGGTCCCCGGCGGGAAGCTCGTCGCGGTCGACGTCGAGGTGGTGGACGGGCTGCTGCGCGACGTCAGCGTGAGCGGCGACTTCTTCCTCGAGCCCGACGACGCCCTCGCGGTGCTGTCCTCCGCGCTCGAGGGGCTGCCCCGCGACTCTCCCGTGAGCAGGCTGGCCGACGCGGTGACCGCCGCGCTCGCGCACGAGGAGCAGCCCGTGACGATGGTGGGCTTCGACGCCCGCGCCGTGGCGGTCGCCGTGCGCCGGGCGCTCGGTCTGTCCACCGGCTGGGGCGACCACACGTTCGAGCTCATCCACCCCGGGCCGCTGCCCCCCGCCCTGCACACCGCCCTCGACCAGGTGCTCACCGAGGAGCTGGCGGAGGGCCGGCGCGGCCCGACGCTGCGGTTCTGGGAGTGGGTGGAGCCCGCGGTGGTCATCGGGTCGTTCCAGTCGCTGCGCAACGAGGTGGACCTCGAGGCGGCGCAGCGGCACGGCATCACCGTGGTGCGCCGGATCTCCGGCGGCGGGGCGATGTTCATGGAGGCCGGGAACTGCATCACGTTCTCGCTGGTGGTCCCCGCATCGCTGGTGGACGGGATGACCTTCGAGGACTCGTACGCGTTCCTCAACCAGTGGGTGCTGGGCGCCCTCGCCGACGTCGGCGTGCACGCGTTCACCAGCGGCCTCAACGACATCGCGTCCCCGGCCGGCAAGCTGGCCGGCTCGGCGCAGAAGCGCATGGTGGGCGGCGCGGTCCTGCACCACGTGACCATGTCCTACGACATCGACGCGGACAAGATGCTCGAGGTGCTGCGGATCGGACGCGAGAAGCTGTCCGACAAGGGGACGACCAGCGCGAACAAGCGCGTCGACCCCGTGCGCTCGCAGACGCAGCTGCCGCGGGAGGCCGTCATCGCCGCCTTCATCGCGCACTTCCGGGGCCTGTACCCGACGGTGGACGGCGAGCTGCGGGCCGACGAGCTGGCGCGGGCGACGGAGCTGATGCGCACCAAGTTCACCGACCCGGCCTGGACCGCGCGCGTCCCCTGATCAGCGGCCGTGCAGCACGACGAGCGCGAGCGCCGCGGCGCCGACGACCACCATCCCCAGCGCGCTCGCCGCGACCAGCCGCCCGCCCGGGGGAACACCGTCGTCCGCGTGGCGGCGGTGCGAGACGACGGTCAGTGCCACGGACACGACCAGCGCGGTGGCGGCGATGCTCCAGGCCGCGGCCCCGACGAACTCCTGGAGCAGGTGCGCGGCCGCGAGCCCACCGCCCAGGATACCGAGCGCCGTCCGCCGCCACGCCAGGTGGGTGCGCTCGGCGGCGAGCGTCGGGGCATCCTGCGCGGCGCTCACCCGACCACCAGCCCCACCAGCACGAGCCCACCCGCCAGGCACACGCCGAGCACCAGCAGGCCGAACGCGGACGGCGCCGGCAGCGAGGACCTGAGCCGGACGGCGCGCTCGGCGCGGGCCCAGCCGACCCAGGCCAGCACGGGCGCCAGGAGGCCCACGGAGACGAGCACCAGCGCGGCGGCGAACCGGAGGTCCGGCTGCACGGGCAGCTCCAGCGCCTCGAGCGCCACGCCGCCGGCCAGCAGGGCCAGCGACGTGCGGATCCACGCCAGGAAGGTCCGCTCGTTGGCCAGCGAGAACCGCGCGTCCGGCTCGGACCCGGTCCCGTAGACCCACCGGGGGAACCGGCGCTCGTCGCTCATGCGTCCCATCCTCCCGTGCGGCCGGGCAGATCCGGTATCAGCGCGCAGCGTCGCCGCTCCTGACCTGCATGGACCTGGACCTGGACCGCCAGCTGCGCCGGCTCACCGTGCTGCGCACCCACGAGCTCGCCGCCGTGCGTCGTCGCGCGCCGGGCGCTGCCACCCGCACCGCGCAGGAGGTGCTCCTGCGCGGCGGTCACGTCGGGCGGGCGCCGAAGACCGCGCTGCCCACCCGCACCAGGGTCGCGCCCTCGGCCACCGCCGGCTCCAGGTCACCGCTCATGCCCATGGAGAGCTCCGCCGCGGTGTGGACCCCGGAGGCGACGATCTCGTCGCGCAGCGTCCGCAGGAGCGCGTAGCCGGCTCGCACGACGCCGGTGTCCTCGGAGCGGGCGCCCACGGTCATGAGACCCGCCACGCGCAGCCGCGGCAGGGCGGCGACCGCGACAGCGAGCGCGACCGCCTCCTGCGGCACGACCCCGTGCTTCGTCGGCTCGCCGGACACGTTCACCTGGAGGTAGACGTCCAGCGGGTCCGACGCCCGCGCCGACAGCCGCTCGGCGAGGTCCACGGACGCGACCGACTCGATGCAGGACGCCCAGCGCAGGGCCGCGTTCACCTTGTTGGACTGCAGCGGTCCGATGAGGTGCAGCGCGGCCAGGCCGACCAGCTCCGGTCCCTTGGCGACGAGCTCCTGGACGCGGTTCTCGCCGACGAGCACGGCGCCGAGGGTCGGGTCCTGCGCCCGCGCACGGGCGTCGGCCTCCAGCGCCTCGCGCACGAGTGCGACCGGCTGGGTCTTGGTGGCCAGCAGCAGCCGCACGGACGCCGGGTCTCGGCCGGCCTCCGCGGCGGCTCGCGCCACGCGCAGGCGGACCTGAGCCAGGCGCTCGGCGATCACGCGTCGGACCGGGCGATGTCGGCGACCGTGGCCGACGTGAGCCGGACCAGGTCGTCGGGGGAGAGCTCGACGTCCAGGCCGCGTCGGCCGCCCGAGACCAGAACGGTGTCGAACAGCCAGGCGGTCTCGTCGAGCACGGTCGGGTGTGCGGTGCGCTGCCCGAGCGGCGAGATCCCGCCGACGACGTAGCCGGTGGCGCGCTCGGCGTCGGGCCTGGGTGCCATCGACGCCTTCTTGCCCCCCACGGCGTGCGCGAGCGCCTTGAGGTCCAGCTGCCCGGTCACCGGGACCACCGCTACGGTGAGCGTGCCGTCCACGACCGTCATCAGGGTCTTGAACACCTGCTCGGGCGGCACGCCGAGGGCAGCCGCCGCCTCGAGCCCGTAGCCGAGGGTCGACGCCGGGTCGTGCGAGTACGCGTGCGCGGTGTGCGGGACGCCCGCCGCCGTCAGTGCCACCAGAGCCGGCGTACCTGAGCTGCTGGAACCGGATGCGCGCCCGTGTTTCGCCACGCAGCCACGATAGGGGCGGATCAGGGTCCTCCCGGATACCGTCCGCGGACCCGGAGGGTGCAGGCTGGGCACGTGAAGACCCTGCTCAACCTCATCTGGCTGGTGCTCGCCGGGTTCTGGCTGGCCCTCGGGTACGTGCTCGCCGGGATCATCTGCTGCGTCCTGATCGTCACGATCCCCTTCGGCATCGCGTCGTTCCGGATGGCCAGCTACGCCCTGTGGCCGTTCGGGCGCACGGTCGTGGACAAGCCGACGTCGGGCGCGTGGTCCGTGATCGGCAACGTGATCTGGCTGGTCGTCGCAGGCTGGTGGCTGGCGCTCACGCACATCCTCACCGGCATCGCGGAGGCGCTCACCATCGTCGGCATCCCGCTGGCGCTGGCCAACTGGAAGATGGTCCCGATCTCCCTGTTCCCGCTGGGCAAGCAGATCGTCCCGTCCGACCGCCTCATGGCGGCCTACGGCACCTGACTACTGACCCTGCACCAGGACGACCAGCAGGTAGAGCAGCGTGCCGGCGGCGACGCCGGTGCCGGCCGCGAACCACGTCGCGGGGTTCCTGCCGCGCGCCTGGAGCACCATGGCGATGATCACGAGGACCACCGCGGCGATGATCGTGAGGATCCCGAGCACGAGGACCGCCGACAGCAGCGCAGCGACCAGGCAGACGAGGAACACGAACCGTGGCGACCTGGTGGCGCGCACGGGCGGCTCGGTGGACTGGGTGCTCATGCGCGCAGGGTACCCGGGGCGGGCCGA
The DNA here is from genome assembly GCF_963527515.1 of uncultured Cellulomonas sp. NCBI lineage: Bacteria > Bacillati > Actinomycetota > Actinomycetes > Micrococcales > Cellulomonadaceae > Cellulomonas > uncultured Cellulomonas sp. The sequence goes on from NZ_CAURTV010000018.1 coordinate 27,245, forward strand.
CTCAGTCGGGACCGTCCGGGTGGCTCGCCAGCCACGCCTGTGCCACGCGCTTCGGCGCCTGGGTGAGCCACGTAGGCCTCAGGCCGTCAGGTCGCCCAGGGGTCCGACCGCCACGATCCGCAGCTGGACCTCGCTGGTCTCGTCCGAGCCTGCCAGGTCGACGACCGCGTCGATGCGCCAGTCGTGATCGCCCTCGGGGTCGTCCAGCAGCTGCCGCACGGTCCACGTCCCGCGCCCCGGGGTCACCTGGAACAGGGCCGGACCGCGGGCGGGCGCCCCCGTGAGGATCTCGTCGTGGTCGTCGTAGAACGGGTCCAGCGCGGTCCGCCAGCGGTCGGCGTCCCACGGCGCGTCGTCCGGGTCGAGGTCACCCAGCTGGGCGAGCCCCCCGTAGAACTCCCGCGCCGCCAGCTCGACCCGGCGGAACAGGGCACCGCGGACCAGCGCGCGGAACACCCGGGGGTTGGCCGTGATCGGCTCGGGGACGTCCTCGTCGATCCCGCCGACCGCGTCGGCGCCGCGCTCGTCGAGCGGGTTGCTCAGGCGCTCCCACTCGTCGAGGAGGCTGGAGTCGGTGCGCCGGACCAGGTCACCGAGCCACTCGATGATCTCCCACAGCTCCTCGGTCCGGGCCTCCTCGGGCACGGTCTGGCGCAGGGCGCGGTAGGCGTCGGCGAGGTAGCGCAGGAGCACGCCCTCGGTGCGGTCCAGCTGGTAGTAGGCGACGTACTCGGCGAACCCCATGGCGCGCTCGTGCATGTCCCGGACGACCGACTTGGGGGACAGGGCCAGGTCGGCCACCCACGGGTTGGTCTGCCGGTAGGTGACGAACATGGCCTCGAGCAGCTCCGCGAGCGGCTTCGGGTAGCCCACGTCCTCGAGCAGGGCCATCCGCTGGTCGTACTCGAGACCCTCGGCCTTCATGGCGGCGACGGCCTCTCCGCGGGCGCGGTTCTCCTGGGCGGAGAGCACCTGGCGGGGGTCGTCCAGGGTGGACTCGATGACGGACACCACGTCGTGCGCGTAGGCGGGGTCCTCACGGTCCAGCAGGTCGAGCGCGGCGTACGCGAACGGCGACAGGGCCTGGTTGAGCGCGAAGTTCGGGGCCAGCTCCGCGGTCAGCTGCACCGCGCGGCGGCGGCCGTGCGGTGCGCTCGGGTCCTCCACCCACGGGCGCTCGATGACGCCCGCGGCGCGCAGCGAGCGGTACACGGCGATCGCCTGGCGCACGTGCCGACCCTGGGCGCCCTCGGGCTCGTGGTTGTCGGTGAGGAGCTTCGTCATGGCCGCGACCGGGTCGCCCTCGCGCGCCAGGACGTGCAGAACCATCGCGTGCGAGACCGCGAAGCTCGACGTCAGCGGCTCGGGCGGGGCGTCCCGCAGGCGCTCGAACGTGCTGTCGGTCCAGTTGACCTGGCCTTCGGGGGCCTTCTTGCGGATGATCTTCTTGAGCTTGCGGGGGTCGTCGCCGGCCTTCTGCAGCAGCTTGCGGTTCTCGATCACGTGCTCGGGCGCCAGCACGATGACCTCGCCCACGGTGTCGAAGCCCGCACGGCCCGCACGCCCGGAGATCTGGTGGAACTCGCGCGCGGACAGGTGCCGCATCCGGACGCCGTCGTACTTGACCAGGCTGGTCAGCAGGACCGTGCGGATGGGCACGTTGATCCCGACGCCGAGCGTGTCCGTGCCGCAGACCACCGGCAGCAGGCCCCGCTGGGTCAGCCGCTCGACCACCCGGCGGTACTTGGGCAGCATCCCCGCGTGGTGCACGCCGACCCCGTGCCGCAGCAGCCGGTTGAGGGTGCGGCCGAAGCCGGGGCCGAAGCGGAACCCCGCGATCTCGTCGGCGATCCGGTCCCGCTGCTCCCGGCTGGCCAGGGGCGTCGACATGAGCGACTGCGCCCGCTCGACGGCCTCCTTCTGCGTGAAGTGCACGACGTAGACCGGGGCGCGTCGCGTCTTCACCAGCTCGTCGAGCAGCTCGTGCAGCGGCTCGACCGCGTAGCTGAACGTCAGCGGCACCGGGCGCTCGGCGTTGGCGATCACGGCGACGGGCTGGTGCGTGCGGCGCGTGATGTCCTCGGCGAAGAAGCCGACGTCGCCGAGCGTGGCCGACATGAGCACGAACTGGACCTGGGTGAGCTCCAGCAGCGGCACCTGCCACGCCCAGCCGCGCTGCGGGTCCGCGTAGAAGTGGAACTCGTCCATGACCACCTGGCCGACGTCCGCGTCGTCGCCGTCGCGCAGGGCCACGTTGGCCAGGATCTCCGCGGTGCAGCAGATGATCGGGGCGCCCGGGTTGACCGCCGAGTCGCCGGTCATCATGCCGACGTTGGCGGACCCGAACGCCTCGACGAGGGCGAAGAACTTCTCGCTGACCAGCGCCTTGAGCGGAGCGGTGTAGTAGGTCCGCCGGCCCTGAGCCAGTGCCACGAAGTGCGCGGCGACCGCGACCAGCGACTTCCCGGAGCCCGTCGGCGTCGACAGGATCACGTGCGCGCCCGTGACGAGCTCCAGCAGGGCTTCGTCCTGGTGCGGGTAGAGCGTGAGGCCCTGGTCGGTGGCCCAGCCGGTGAAGGCCTCGTACAGCGCGTCGGGGTCGGAGGGGTCGGCGGGGATGCGGTCGGCCAGGGTGGGGGTGCTCATCGTGCGTCGATGGTCCCACGCGTCCCGACGTCTAGGGTGTGGGCCGTGAGCGAGCGGCCGACGGTGGAGATGTGGACCGACGGCGCCTGCAAAGGCAACCCGGGCGTCGGCGGCTGGGGCGCCTGGATGCGCTACGGCGACCACGAGCGGGAGCTGTTCGGCGGCGAGCCGCTGACCACCAACAACCGCATGGAGCTCACCGCCGTGATCGAGGGGCTGCGCGCGCTGACCAAGCCGTGCGCCGTGGTCCTGCACGTCGACTCGCAGTACGTGATGAACGGCGTGACCACCTGGATGGCCGGGTGGAAGCGCAACGGGTGGCGGACCGGGGACAAGAAGCCGGTGAAGAACCAGGAGCTGTGGCAGGCGCTCGACGCCGAGGCCGCCCGGCACACGATCAGCTGGGTGTGGGTCAAGGGGCACGCGGGCGACCCGGGCAACGAGCGCGCGGACCGGCTGGCCAACCGGGGCGTGGAGCTGGTGCGGGCGAGAGCCTGAGCTCAGCCCCAGTGCCAGGACGCGATCATCGCCTCGACCGTCGGGCGCCAGGTGTCGTCGTCGGGCCTGTGATACCACTCGACCAGGTACAGGTGGTCGTCGTGCTCCACGGCCCACTGGGTGATCGTGACGCCGGTGGTCATCACCAGCTCCTTGCGGACGGCCGCCCCGAGCGCGCTGTGCTCGACCACGGGCTCGCCGACGAGCTGGGAGCTCTCGGGGTCCCGTCGCTGCCGGTCGGTGTAGGCGTCGAGCGACCGGAAGGGGCCTCGGAGCGGAGTCCAGAACACACCGAACGACGAGATCGCGGGCGGGCCCTCGAGCGGGATCGTGTAGATCGACTCGTCGGGCTGGCCCTCGACCGGCGCGTCGAGCGAGAAGGCCGTCCCGTCGTCCCCGCCGGCCACGACGTGCGCGGGCAGGTCGATGCCGGTCGGCGGGGCCAGCGTCTCCACCGCGAGGGGCGGGAGGGGCGGGGGCGGGCGGTTCGCCCAGGCCGTGGCGACGGCGCCCACCAGCACGAGCGCACCGACGAGGGCGACGATGTGGCGGCGGTGCACGTGCCCATCGTGGCGACAGGCGGGCCCCGCGCGCGGAAGGTCCGGTGGACACTCACCCGGTCGGCCCATCCCCGCCGGGACGCGGGGGAACGGGCGCGTCGCCGACGAGCCGCCTAGCATCATCGTGCAGGGGATCCGCCGATCGGAAGGGCCCATGGTGCAGAGCCTCGCCGACGTGCGGGACCGGGCGGGGACGGCGCTGTTCCTGCGCGTCGCCGGACCGGACGGGATCGCCAGCCGCGAGCGGATCCACGGCACGCCAGGACCCCGGTGGTTCGAGCCCGGCGCCGCCATCCGCACCGTGCACGGCGACGCGTCGATGTTCGTCGGCGGCATGCGCGCGCTGCTCCTGCAGTCGCTGCACCCCGCGGCGATGGCCGCGGTCGCGGCGCACTCCGGCTACCGCGGCGACCCGTGGGGCCGGCTGGCGCGGACCAGCACGTTCCTGGCGGTCACCACCTTCGGCACGATCGACGACGCCACCGCGGCGATCGACCGCGTCCGCTGGGTGCACGAGCGGATCCGCGGTGTCACGCCCGAGGGGCTCGCGTACTTCGCGGGGGACCCGACGCTGCTGCGCTGGGTGCACGTGGCCGAGGTGGACAGCTTCCTGCGGGCGCACCGCGTGTACGGCCAGCGCCCGCTCGACGCGGCCGGTGCCGACGAGTACGTGCTGCAGGCGTCGCGGGTGGCCGTCGCGCTCGGCGCGGAGCGGGTCCCGGAGTCGGTGGCGGAGCTTGCCAAGGCCCTCGACGAGTTCCGGCCCGCGCTCGGCCCGTCGACGGCGGCCCGGGACGCGGCCGACTTCTTGCTGCACGAGCCGCCGGTGCCACGCTCGCTGCGGCCCGGCTACACCCTCCTCGCGCGGGCGGCGGTGGCCTCGATGCCGGCGTGGACGTTCGACCTCCTCGACCTGGACCGCCCGGGGCGCGTCGGAGGTGCGGCCGCGCACGCGGCCGGTCAGGTGGCGACGCGCTCGATCCGGTGGATGCTCGGGCCCGACGACGCCAGCCGCGTGGCCGGATGAAGCCGTTCCTGCTGCTCAGCTCCCGGGCCGAGGACGTCGCCACCGACGGCGAGTACGCCGCGTTCCTGCGGTTCGGGGGACTGCGTCCGGAGGAGCTCGAGCACGTGCGGATGGAGGCGGCCCCGTTCCTGCCCGTGGACCTCGACCGGTACGCCGGCGTCTTCGTGGGGGGCAGCCCGTTCGACGCCAGCACGCCGGAGGACCGCAAGTCGCCCGTGCAGCGACGCGTCGAGGCGGAGGTGTCCACGCTGCTCGACGAGATCGTGGACCGTGACCTCCCGTTCTTCGGGGCGTGCTACGGCGTCGGCACACTGGGCGTGCACCAGGGTGCGGTCATCGACCGGACGTACGCCGAGCCGATCGGGGCCGTCACGATCACGCTCACCGAGGCCGGACGCACGGACCCGCTGCTGGCCGACCTGCCCGACGCGTTCGAGGCGTTCGTCGGCCACAAGGAGGCGTGCCGGGTGCTGCCGCCCGACGCGGTCCTGCTGGCGTCGTCACCCACCTGCCCCGTGCAGATGTTCCGGGTGCGCCAGAACCTCTACGCCACCCAGTTCCACCCCGAGCTCGACCTGGACGGCATCAGCACCCGGATCGGCGTCTACCGCGACTACGGCTACTACCGGCCCGGGGAGTACGACGACGTGATCGCCCGCGTCCGCCGCGCCGACGTGTGGGCGCCCGCGCGCCTCCTCGAGGCGTTCGTCACCCGCTACCGCCAGCGCTGACGACGCTCGCTGAACAGATGAGAAACGGCGCGGTGAATCGGTTCGGGAAACCGGTTCCCCTGTTCAACCGGCACTGCGCTCCCTAGCGTGACCGTCGAGCGGAAAGCGCTTCGCCTCGTGGGCCGGATCGGCCGGTCCGCCCACGACCCCGACGCCCTCCCGGGCGTCGCCGGCTCATCTCCACTCGAGCATCCCCAGGGGGATCGATGAGGATCCAGAAGAAGACCGGACGGCTGGTCGCCGCGTTGGCGGCCGGCATCACGCTCGCGCTGGCGGGCGTCGGGCTGGCTGCCCTGCCCGCCCAGGCCGCGACCGTCGACACCACCGGCTGGTACGTGCTGGTCAACCGCCAGAGCGCCAAGGCGCTCGAGGTGCGCGACTTCTCCACGGCCGACGGCGGGGTCATCCAGCAGTGGACGCGCAACGACGGGAACTGGCAGCAGTTCAAGTTCCTCGACTCGGGCTCGGGCTGGTACCGGCTGCAGAACCGGCACTCGGGCAAGGTGCTCGACGTGTGGGGCTGGAGCACCGCGGACGGCGGCGAGATCCGGCAGTACACCGACGCCAACGGGGCCAACCAGAAGTTCAAGCTGGTCGACTCCGAGGGCGGCCGCGTGCGGCTGGTGAACGAGCACAGCGGCAAGGCCGTCACGGTCACCGACCGGTCCACCGCCGACGGCGCCACCATCACGCAGCTCACCGAGAAGAACCAGTACAACCAGCAGTGGGAGCTGGTGAAGGTCGGCAGCGGCACCACGCCGACGACGCCGCCCACCAACCCGCCGGCCACCGGCCTCGTCGGCTGGGCGTCGCAGAACGGCGGCACCACCGGCGGTGGCTCCGGGGCGACGACCACGGTGACCAGCTCGTCGGCCCTGTCCAGCGCGCTGTCCGGATCGGCACCCGTCGTCCGCGTGCAGGGCACCATCTCCTGCTCCGGCATGCTGACCGTGGCCTCCAACAAGACGGTGCTCGGCGCCAGCGGTGCCAAGCTCGTCGGCTGCGGCCTGAACATCAAGAGCGCGAAGAACGTCATCGTCCGCAACCTGACGTTCGACGACTGGAACGACGACGCCATCAACATCGAGACGTCCACCAACGTGTGGATCGACCGCAACACGTTCCTGACGGGGTACGACGGCTCGGTCGACACGAAGCGCGGCTCGGACTACGTGACCATCTCGTGGAACCACTTCGACGGCCAGGACAAGAACTCCCTGGTCGGCCACTCGGACGACAACGGGTCGCAGGACCGAGGCAAGCTGCGGGTGTCCTACCACCACAACTGGTTCGACGGCACCAACCAGCGCAACCCGCGGGTCCGCTTCGGCAACCCGGTGCACGTCTTCAACAACCTGTACTCCGGCGTCGGCTCCTACGGGGTGGCGTCCACCATGGAGGGTGGCGTGCTGGTCGAGGGCAACTACTTCGAGAACACCGAGGACACGTACCACCTCGGTGAGGGTTCGTCGCCCGCGGGCACGCTCGTCGCCCGCAACAACCACTTCGTCAACTCCCCGGCGGGGCAGACCGGGGGATCGGTGAAGGCCGTCACCTACTCCTACACGCTCGACACCGCCTCGTCGGTGAAGTCGATCGTGAGCGCGGGGGCAGGGGCCCGCTGACCGACGACGGCCCGCGGCGGATCCTTCCTCCGCCGCGGGCCGTCGCACAGGCTGCGGACAGGAACCTCCGAGGCTCCTCGGAGGACCCGTACCCAGACTCGGCGCATGATGACGACGACGACCTGGGAGGCACCCGCGCAGCCGATCGCCTCCCCGCGGCCGGTGCGCAGAGCGAGCGGAGTCCTGCCCGCGCTGTGGCTCGGCGTCGTCGCGGTGCTGGCGCTCTGGTGGACGGGCTCGTCCGCCGCCGGGAGCACGCCTGGCGGCGTGCTCCTGTCGCTCGGCGAGCTGGCGGGTCTGCTGGCCTCCTACCTGGTGTGCGCGCAGCTGCTGCTGGTCGGGCGCGTGCCGTGGTTCGAGCGGGGCATCGGGTTCGACCGGCTGGTCGCGTGGCACCGGTCGCTCGGCACGTCGGTGGTGCTGCTCGTGCTCACGCACGTGGCGCTGATGATCGTCGGCGGGTCGCTGCTGGACGGTCTGACCGTGTGGGCCGAGGTGCCCGCGTTGCTGGCGACGCAGCCGTACCTGTGGCCCGCCCTGATCGGCACGGTCCTGTTCCTCGCCGTCGGGGTGTCCAGCGCCCGGCTGGCCCGGCGGCGCCTCTCCTACGAGCTCTGGTTCGCCGTCCACCTCTCGATCTATCTGGGCATCTTCCTGACGTTCGCGCACCAGGTGGCCGGTGGCACGCACTTCGTCGCCTCGCCGGTCGCACGCGGCGCCTGGATCCTGCTGTACGCCGGCACGGCCGCCGCGCTGCTGACCTGGCGCGTCGCCGTGCCGCTGCTGTCGCACCGCCGGTACGCCCTGCGCGTCTCGGCCGTCGTGCCCGAGGCGCACGGTCTTGCCAGCGTCTGGGTGCAGGGACGCGGCCTCGACCGCCTGGAGGCCCGTGGCGGCCAGTTCTTCCTGGTCCGCTTCCTCACGCCGGGCCACCGCGCGACGGCGCACCCGTACTCCCTCTCGATGGCCCCCACCGCCGACCACCTGCGGTTCACCGTCGGCGCCCTCGGTGACCACTCGACCGCGGTGACGGACCTGCGCCCGGGCACCCGCGTGCTGGTCGAGGGGCCGTTCGGGCGCTTCACCGCGGACCGGGCGACCTCCGACCGGGTGCTACTCGTCGCAGGCGGCGCCGGTATCGGACCCGTCCGCGCACTCGCCGAGGAGCTGCTGGCTCAGGGTCGCCGGCTCGTCGTCGTGCACCGCGCGCGCGACGCCTCCGGTCTCGCCCTGGCGGAGGAGTTCACCCCGTCGGCCGGCCTGGCGTACGTGCCGCTCCCCGGGCGGCGAGCGCAGCTGGGCTACGACCCGCTCGATCCGGAGCACCTCGGGCGGCTCGTCCCGGACCTCGCGACGCGCGACGTGTTCGTCTGCGGCCCGCCCGCGATGGCCGACGCCGTCGCCCGCTCCGCGCGTGCCCTCGGCGTACCCCGGTCCGCCATCCACCGAGAGGAGATCGACTCATGACGACGCCACGCTGGCGCGGCACCCTGATCTACGTGGGATCGCTGGCCGCCATGGGTGCGGCCGGGTTCACCAAGTTCGCCGTCCTCGCGCCCGAGGCCACCGTGGCGGAGTCGAGCACGGACGGCGCGAGCACCGCCCAGGCGGCGACGACCGACCCCGCGACCAGCACCGACACCGAGACCACGACCACCGACACCGTGACCGTCGTGGGCTCCTCGGTGTCCACCCGGTACGGCCCCGTGCAGGTGTCGGTCACGTTCTCCGCGGGGCAGATCACCGACGTCCAGGTGCTGCAGGTGCCCGGCGGCCACCACGAGAGCGTGCAGATCAACGCCCGGGCGACGCCGATCCTCGCGCAGGAGGTGGTCGACGCCCAGTCCGCGCAGGTCGACACGGTCTCCGGCGCCACCTACACCTCCGAGGCGTACGCCGAGTCCGTGCAGTCCGCCATCGACCAGCGGGGCTGACGCCGTGCGCCACCTGGAGCTGGTGATGGGCATCCCGATGTCCGTGGACATCCGCGACGCGGTCGACGAGCACGTCGAGCGGGCCGCGGTCCGCGACGCGTTCGACGGGATGCACGACGCCGACCGCCGGTTCAGCCGCCACCGGCCGGACAGCGAGGTGAGCCGGTACGACGGCGGCGCGACGAGCGGCGACCTGCGTGAGGTCCTCGGCATCGCGGCGCACTTCGGTCGCCTCTCGGGCGGTGCGTTCTCCGTCCGCCGGCCGGACGGCAGCCTGGACACCGACGGGGTGGTGAAGGGCTGGGCGGCACAGCGTGCGGCGGACTCCTTGCTCGCGGCGGGGCTGACCAGGTTCTGCCTGAACGCCGGAGGCGACGTCGTGGTCCGTGGCGGGCCGGAGGCGGGCCGGGGCTGGAACGTCGGGGTGCGGGACCCGGACGACCCGCAGTCGTTCCTCACCGTGCTCGAGCTGCGCGACGGGGCGGTGGCGACCTCCGGCACGTACGAGCGCGGCGAGCACGTCTGGGACGGTCGCGACGGGAGCACGGCGACCGGTCTGCGTTCCGCCACCGTCGTCGCCGCCGACCTCACCACGGCCGACGTCCTGGCCACCTGCGTCCTGGCCCTCGGTCCCGGTGGGGCCGAGTGGGCGTCCCGGCACGGAGCCGCCGCGGTGCTGGCCGTGGACGCCGACGGAGAGCTGAGCACGACGGTGCACGCCTGATCCGACCCTCGTGTCGTGCCCGCTCGGCGCGGGCCGGGTCGTACGGTGGGCGTGTCGCCGAGCGGGGCGGCCGACGACTCGAGGAGACGCCATGACCGCACGGGCCCACCGCCTCGTGGGCCTGCTCGCGGGGGCGGGCCTCGTGCTGGCATCCGCCGCGGCCTGCGCCGACCGCGAGCCGACGACGCCGTCGGAGACGTCCGCGACGTCGACCTCCCCCGCGGAGACCACGGCACCCCCCACGCCGACGGCCACCACCACCGAGCCCGACGCGCCCGTCCCCTTCCCGGCCGACCTGCTGCCGGACGAGCAGGAGGCCTCGACCGACGCCGCGCTCACCATCACCGACGTGACCACGGGCCGGCACGAGGGCTACGACCGGGTCGTCTTCGACCTCGGCGGCACCGGCACGCCGGGGTGGATCGTGCGCTACGTGGACGTCGCCACCGACGACCCGGCGGACACCGTGCTCGACGTCGCCGGCGACGGCACGCTGGCGGTGATCCTGCTCGGCGTCCAGATCCCCGGCACCACCGGCATCCCCGAGTGGAGCGGCACCAACCCCGTCCTCACGCCCGACTACCCGGTCCTGCGCGAGGTGAACGTGCGCGGACAGTTCGAGGGCCAGGAGCTCGCGTACGTCGGCATCGACTCCGCGGACCGCCCGTTCCGGGTCTTCACGCTCACGGACCCGACGCGCGTGGTGGTCGACGTCCGGCACGACTGACCCCCGGTCAGGCGACCAGCGCCTCGCAGACCTCGACCAACCGCGTTCTACGAGCAACTGCACGCCCGAACAGGTTCTGAGCGTTCTACGGGCGTTTAGTGGAGCGTCGCGTGGAAGATCCGCTAGACGAGTTCCACCCAGGCGTCCGCTTCCAATACTTCGATAAGTGGCACTTCAAAGAAGTCGTCGGATGACCAGGATATGACGGCCCAGCCGTTCGGTTCGACGGCGACACTCGTCCATTGTTCGGCAGCGCCACGAACGCGAACACCAAGAATCGGCGCACCCCGAGCGATCGCATAGTGAATTCGGGGACCTTGCCCGTGTGCGGGCGCAACCGAACCGCGCATCCGCTCGTCGCCTTCGGGGGCGACAACGCTGGGGATGAATGACTCGCCTGTGCCCGTGTTCGTAATGACGACGACCAGCCATCCAGTCGGTTCGTCTGCTACCAGCGCGACCTTGCAACCTTTGGACTCGTGGCGCGCTGCCAGGTGAAGATCCTGATCCCCGTCGGCACGTGCACGTGCAGGTGCTGACCGGAGGTCGATGAGGTTCCAGTCGGGACTGATCGTGTCCATGCTTCAGTCTCTCCCACGAGGTTCACCGGCACAGCGTGATCGAGCTGCCGGTCTTTGTGGTGTCATCCCAGTTGACGTGGAAGGCGGAGCGCGCGATCTTCCCGCGGTACTCCCAGCACCCTTCGGCCTTGCCGGCGGAATCGCTGATGTTGAGGTTGGGCTGCGTCGACGCGGATGCGACGGACGCTCCGAAGTCTCGCCACGCACCGTTCTGGTAGATCTGAAGCTGGACGACCGTGCTCGCCACGTCGACCGACGCGTTGCGGGCGTGGAGCGGATGTCAAGCGGGAAACCGGGAGCGGGGTGGACCTGGTCGGACACCTCTCGAGCGTCTACCTAGTCCCGCGGACGACGCGGGCCGGGCAGGTCCAGAGCGGAGGCACGGACCACCGCCGACGAGTCTTGGAGGCCGGCGAGCCGGAACTCGGTGGCGATTCCGCGGCGATCAGATACCAGCCGGCCCGCCAAGTCAGCAAGAGACGCAGCGGGGCGGTGCTCAGTGGCCAGCCATAGGTCGTCGACCGCTGCGCTTCTGGCCGCCGCGACTCGTGCCGCCATGCCCGGGCGGCTCAGCAGCGTCAGGGCAAACTCGCGTGGTGTCGGCCGTGGACATCACCCGCACGAGCGCGCTGATCACTCGGGTTGTCCAGCGGGGAGCAGACAAGCTCCCGTCAAGGGCTGCGGCTGGCGGCCCCGGGTTCGCCCGAACCATCGAGCTTCTCCTTGCACTTCGCGCCGAAGAGCGACACGGAGTCGGCCAGCAACTTCGCGGTGCACTGCAGCATCGGGCCGCCGTACTGACCACGACCATCACGGCCTCGCATGCCGGGCCGATCGTCCTACGGACCGCCTGGTCGCGGCGTGCGAGTCGCGCGTCGTGCGTGGAGCCCGGTGCTCCGGTGTCTAGCGTCCGCGCCTAGCTGACGGCCAGCTTCTCGCAGACCCCGATCAGTCGCTGTCGGAGCCCGTTTGACCGCACCGCGTAGTCCCGCTGAAGCCGGATGTACTCGGCCTTCCCGTCGGTTGTCTCGATCGCGATGGCGGGCAGCCCGTAGGACGACACGTCGTAGGGCGACGCCCGCATGTCGGTGCAGCGGATCTCGCGTGCGAGCTCGAAGCAGTCCAGCAGCAGGTCACCGGGCACCGCAGGCCCAAGTTTCGCTGCCCATTTGTAGCAGTCCATCGCAGCGTGCAGGCAGCCGGGCTGCTCCATCGCGGTCATCGACGCCCGCGTCGGCCGGAGCGTGTTGCGGTCCACGGCGCCGGGGGTGAAGAAGCGGTAGGCGTCGAAGTGCGTGCAGCGGATCTTGTGCGTCTCGACCACCGCGTCGGTGCCGGCCGAACCGAGGCGCAGCGGGAGTGGGTGGCGGTGCTCGTCGCCCTCCCGGTAGACCATCGCCCACTCGTGCAGGCCGAAGCAGCCGGTGCTGGCAGGACGGCCCAGGGTCGCGGTCAGGAGGCCGTGGATGAACCGGATCGCCTCGCCGCGGTCGGCGACGAAGGCGTCGACGTCCAGCGTGACCACCCCGCCCGCCGTGCGGTACCACCGCCACCCCTCGTGCGGGGCCGGGGGGTCCAGCCCGACGCCCACGCCGGGGTGCCAGCGGCGCAGGGCGGCGGGCGTGACGGGGTAGTACTCGAACAGGAAGTCCTCGATCGCGTGCTTCTGCTGCCGGGACCGACGCTCGCGACGACCGGCGGTGAACGCGTCGGCCCGCTCCTCGTGCGCGGTCGCCAGCGACTGCCAGGTCGCGGAGTCGAGCACAGGGGGAGCGGTCACGGTCACGCCCTCAGGGTAGGCGAGGCTGCCAGACTGACCCCGTGGTCATCCTCGCGTCGGTCCTCGCCGTCCTCGCAGCCCTGCTGCACGTCCTGTTCTTCGCCTACGAGTCGGTGCTCTTCGAACGCCCGGAGGTGCACGCACGGTTCAGGACGCGCACCGAGGACGTGCCCGCGGTGCAGCCGTGGGCGTACAACCAGGGCTTCTACAACCTGTTCCTCGCCGTCGGCACGCTCGTCGGCGCCGGCCTCGCGCTCGCGGGCCAGGAGACGGTCGGTCTCGCGCTCGTCCTGTTCGGCTGCGGGTCGATGCTCGCGGCCGCGATCGTGCTCGTCGTCACCGACCGGCGCATGGTCCGCGCCGCCGCGACCCAGGGACTCTTCCCGCTGCTGGCCGTCGTCCTCGCCGTGGCCGCACTTCTCGACTGACCCCAACGCGGGAGCGCGCGACGGACGTTATGGGTGCAGGACGTCGTCGCGAGAGGTGCGTGGTGTGAGCAGACGGTGGGAGGACCTGCTGGAGCAGGTCGCGCGTGAGCGCTATCAGCGCCTGGTCGCGCACGCCACGCTGGTGTCCGCGTCTGCCTCGGACGCCCAGGACCTCGTGCAGGAGTCGCTGATCGCGGCGTTCTCCGGCCGCGCCAGGTTCGGGTCGGTCGAGCAGGCGGAGGCCTACGTCCGCCGGGCCATCGCGTCCCGGGCGGTCGACGCCGGCCGGCGCAGGACGCGCGAGGCACGGCTGCTGGCGCGGGCCGCGGCGCAGGCTCCCGCGGTCGTGCCCACCGAGGACCGGCTGCCCGGCGCGGACGTCGTCCGTGCGCTGGGTGCCCTGAGCCCGCGGGAGCGCGCCTGCGTCGTCCTGCGCCAGATGGAGGACCTGTCCGTCGTCGAGACGGCGTCGGTGCTCGGGCTGTCCGAGGGGGCGGTCAAGCGGTACACGTCCGACGGCCTGGCACGACTGAACGCGCAGCTGGGCAGCACGGCGGACGCCACCGAGCGGATCGCGGTACGAGCGCTGAACCCCACGGAGGTGCGCCATGAGCGATGACCTGCACGCCCTGCTCGCGCGGGCGTCGACCGAGATCGAGGGTGCGGCACCGGCGCTGGACGGCGGTCGCCTTGGCCTGGTCCACGCGGCCGCGCGTCGCCGCCGGATCGTGCGGCGGACGGCTGAGTCGTTCGCGGGCGTCGGTGCGGTCGGGGTGGTGGGTGCGGGCCTGTGGTTGGGGCTCGGCCAGCAGCCTCCGGAGCCCGTGGTGCCGATCGAGACCCCGACCGTGAGCCCGACCCCGAGCGTCACCCCGACCCCGACCCCGTCGCCGACCCCGACGCCCACGCAGACCCCCACCGGGCCGCCGACCCGCGCCGAGGAGATCGACGACGCCACAGTCATCGCGCGGCTCAGCGCCCCACGGACGGGGGAGAGCTGGCAGACCCCCGTCCGGGCGCCGGAGATCCGCCCGGTCCTGCTGGGCGACGACTCGACCGAGACGGTGTTCCTCGTCGGCAAGCGAGGTGGGGCCTCGATCTACCTCACGACGTACGAGCTGCTGGGCTCGTGGGTGGTCAGCGGGCTGTTCGAGGTGGACGCGCAGGGCGCGCGCCTGATCGCGTGCCCGAGCGCACGGGCGTCCGACCCGTGCGCCGACGAGCCGAACAACCCGACGCCCGCGGGTGTGGCGCGCGACGTGGAGACCTTCTACGACACCCTCACTCTGCCGGCGTCGATCGAGCTGGGCAACGGCTTCACGGTGACCACCACGAGCACCAGAGGGTCGCCGTCGTACTGGTACACGCTCTACGGCGAGGCAGGACCGCTCATGGACGACTCCTTCGCGCAGCGGGTCCTGCTGGACCTCGGGCCGGCTGCCCTCGTCGCGCAGGAGCGGGAGTCGTCGCTGCCGGGGCTGACCAACCTCACCTACGGGATCACCACCCCGATGGGCACGTTCGTGCGGCTCGATCCGGGCGACGTCCCCGCCGGCGACTTCACCTTGATCCGCTGGGACGACGGCGTCGCACGCGGGGCGCCGGACCCGGCCGACGAGTACGCCGAACCCGCTGTGAGCGTGGCCCCGGGCGGTGAGAACTGCGTCGCGACGACGTACTCGGTCCAGGACGCCCACGTGCCCGGCGAGTGGCGCCCGGCCGGGACCACGCCGGGAGGTCACCGGGTGTACGTGCCGGCCGCGGGCGGCACCCCGCTGTCCCGAGCGGTGCGGGCGTGGCACGAGGAGAACTCGTACACGATCGCGCCCGAGGGAGTGCAGGGTGACGAGTTCGGTGCGGTGCACGGCGCCGCAGCCGGCTACCCCTTCACGACCGACGCCGCGTTCCTCGAGGCGATCGCCCTGTTCGCCCTGCAGGGGCCGACGGGTGAGTGGCTGCTCGGGATGCGGTCCGACGCGATCAACGTCGTCTACGAGTGCGCGTAGTCAGGGGGAGGTCGGCACGGGCAGCTCGTCCGGTGACGTGTCGGCCGCCCGGGTGGACACGCGGTGCAGCACCCACTCGAGCGGCCCTCGGCCCGCCGCCACGGCCCACAGCCAGCACAGGACGGTCGTGGTGAGCACGAACGCGAGCCAGACCCCGACGGTGGCGTCGTAGACGACGGTCCTGCCCAGGAGGGCGATGACGACGATGTGCACGGAGTACGCGGACAGGGCCAGCGCCCCGACGGCGGCCAGCGGGGCGAGCACCCGCGGCCATCGGTCCGCCACCGCGAGGCACACGGCGATGACCAGGAGCGCCACGCCGACGTTGCCCACCACCTCGAAGGTGGTCGACGAGTGCGGCTCGGCGGTGGCCAGCGCCTCAGGCCAGCCCAGCACGTGCAGCGCCACCCACGAGCCGCCGTGGCCCAGGACGACCAGCCCGACGCCCGCCAGCGCGCCGACGGCCCGCCATCGCGGGGAACGCAGGTCGGTGCGTCCGATCGCGAGCCCGACCAGCAGGTACGCCATCCACACGATCGCGGGGTAGTAGTGCCCGACGGTGATCTCGGTGAGGATCGTCGGCCGCACGTCCTCGAGCGCTGCGGCGAGACCCTGGCCGACCGGCGGGCCGACGACCGCGACGACGCCTGCGGTGGTGAGCAGCGCGGCCCGTGACCAGCGCAGCGCCACGCACCCGAGGGCGAACAGCAGGCCGTAGGTCGGCAGGATCACCACGACGGGCGTCCCGAGCATGACGAGCAGCGCCCCGAGGGCGAACAGCAGGACCGCGCGGACGAGGATGCGCAGCCGCGCCTGGACCAGCCGCGTGCCCGTCACGGGCACGGCGCTGCCGGAGAGCAGGGCCAGCGACAGCCCGGCCAGGACGACGAACAGAGCCGCCGGCCGTCCGTCCGCCAGCTGTGCGAAGCCGCCCGGGGGGATCGGGCCGTCGTCGTCGGGACCCACGTGCGCGGTCATCATCCCGAGGACGGCGAGGCCCCGGGCGACGTCGATCCCCACGATGCGGCGCATGCACGGATGCTAGCGACGCCGGCTGAGCGCGCAATCTCGCATGTCGAAACGGTTCGTCCCGTTAGTTGAACTGACACCCGTGCGGATGATTACAGTTCGATGTGAACTCCCCGACGCACCCCGACGTGTACACCCACGGACACCACGAGTCCGTGCTGCGTTCGCACCGGTGGCGCACCGCCGAGAACTCCGCGGCCTACCTGCTGCCGGCCCTCGTGCCCGGGACCCGGCTGCTCGACGTGGGCTGCGGACCGGGCTCGGTCACCATCGACCTGGCAGCCCGGATCGAGCCCGGCGAGGTGGTGGGCGTCGACTCCTCCGCGGTCGTCGTCGAGATCGCGCAGAAGGCCGCCGCCGAGGCCGGCGCGGACAACGTGACGTTCCAGGTGGCCGACGCCTACGTGCTGCCGTTCGCCGACGACGCATTCGACGTCGTGCACGCCCACCAGGTGCTCCAGCACCTCACCGACCCCATCGCCGCGCTGCGGGAGATGCGCCGCGTCACCAGGCCCGGCGGCATCGTGGCGGTGCGCGACGCCGACTACTCCGGCATGACGTGGTTCCCCCAGTCCGACGGCCTCGACGACTGGCTCGCGCTCTACCACGAGGTCACGCAGGCCAACAGCGCCGACGCGGACGCCGGACGCAAGCTCCTCGCCTGGGTCCGGGAGGCCGGGTTCGACCCGGACGGCATCGTGCCCGGCGCGGGCGTCTGGTGCTACGCCACCCCCGAGGACCGCGCGTGGTGGGCGGGGCTGTGGGCCGACCGGTCGGTCGCGTCCAACTTCGCCGCGCAGGCCGTCGCCCACGGGCTGGCGGACGAGGTCGGGCTCGAGCTGCTGGCCGACGCCTGGCGCGAGTGGGGCAGCCAGCCCGACGGCTGGTTCGCCGTGCTGCACGGAGAGGTGCTCGCGCGCGCCTGAACTAGGGTGACGACGTGCGCATCGCGAGGTTCACCACCGGGGGAGACCCCCGCTACGCCCTGATCGACGGAGCCCCTGGCTCCGAGGAGCTCGTGGTCATCACGGGCGACCCGCTGTACACGCCGGTGCAGCCCACCGGCGAGCAGATCCGGCTCGACGACGACAGCGTCCGCCTGCTGGCGCCGGTCATCCCGCGGTCCAAGATCGTCGGCGTCGGCCGCAACTACGCCGAGCACGCCGCCGAGATGGGCAACGAGCTCCCGCCCGCGCCGCTGCTGTTCCTCAAGCCGAACACGTCGATCATCGGCCCCGACGACCCGATCGTCCTGCCGGACTGGACCGAGCACGTCGAGCATGAGGCCGAGCTGGCGATCGTCATCGGCAAGGTCACCAAGGACGTGCCGCCGGACCGCGCTCTGGAGCACGTCTTCGGCTACACGGTGGCCAACGACGTCACCGCGCGCGACGTCCAGAAGGCCGACTCCCAGTGGGCCCGCGCCAAGGGGTTCGACGGCTCCTGCCCGATCGGCCCGTGGATCGTGGCCGGCCTCGACGTCGACGACCTCTACGTCCGCGCGCGCGTCAACGGCGAGACCAAGCAGGACGGCCGCACGTCGCAGATGATCTTCGACGCGGCCTACCTCGTCTCCTACGTGTCCGAGGTGTTCACGCTCCTTCCCGGCGACCTCATCCTCACCGGGACGCCGGCGGGAGTGAGCCCGATCGTGGACCGGGACATCGTCGAGGTCGAGGTCGAGGACATCGGTACGTTGCGCAACCCCGTGCTGCGCCGCCACTAACCTTGAGGCCGTGACTTCTCCCACCGGCTCTGCTGTGCGCGTCCGCTTCTGCCCCTCGCCCACCGGGACGCCGCACGTCGGCCTCATCCGCACCGCGCTGTTCAACTGGGCGTACGCGCGCCACACGGGCGGCACGTTCGTGTTCCGGATCGAGGACACCGACGCGGCGCGCGACTCGCAGGAGTCATACCTGCAGCTCCTGGACGCGCTGCGCTGGCTGGGCCTGGACTGGGACGAGGGCGTCGAGGTGGGCGGCCCGCACGAGCCGTACCGTCAGTCGCAGCGGATGGACCTGTACGCCGACGTGGCCAGGCGCCTGGTCGGGGCCGGTCACGCGTACGAGTCGTTCTCCACGCCGGAGGAGATCGAGGGGCGTCACAAGGCCGCTGGTCGCGACCCCAAGCTCGGCTACGACGGCTCGGACCGGGACCTGACCGACGAGCAGGTGGCGGCGTTCCGCGCGGACGGCCGCGAGCCGGTGCTGCGCCTGCGGATGCCCGACGAGGACCTCACGTTCGCGGACCTGGTGCGCGGCGAGGTGACCTTCAAGGCCGGCTCGGTGCCGGACTTCGTCATCGTTCGCGCCAACGGCCAGCCGCTGTACACGCTGGTGAACCCGGTGGACGACGCCCTCATGGGCATCACCCACGTGCTGCGCGGCGAGGACCTGCTGTCCTCCACGCCCCGGCAGATCGCGCTCTACCGGGCCCTGGAGGCCATCGGCGTCGGCACGGGCGAGCCGGTGTTCGGGCACCTGCCGTCGGTGCTGGGCGAGGGCAACAAGAAGCTCTCCAAGCGCGACCCCGAGTCCAACCTGTTCCTGCACCGGGACCGTGGCTTCACGCCCGAGGGGCTGCTCAACTACCTCGCGCTCCTCGGCTGGTCGATCGGCCCGGACCGCGACATCTTCACGATGGAGGAGATGACCGCCGCGTTCGACGCCGCGGACGTCAACCCCAACCCGGCACGCTTCGACGTCAAGAAGGCCGAGGCGATCAACTCCGCGCACGTGCGGATGCTGGCACCCGACGACTTCCGCGACCGGCTGGTGCCGTACCTGCATCGCGCGGGCCTGGTGCCCACCGACTCGTACGCGGACCTGGAGCCTGCCCACCGCGCGCTGCTCGACGCGGGCGCGCCCCTGATCCAGGAGCGGATCACGCTGCTGGGCGAGGCGGAGGGCATGCTCGGGTTCCTGTTCGCCGAGGACGGCGCCCTGCAGATCGCCGACGACGCCCGCGGCGCCCTGCGCGAGGAGTCGCCAGCCGTGCTCGACGCCGCCGCGGCCGCGCTCGTCGGGCTGGCCGAGTTCACCACCGCGACCACCCAGGAGGCGCTGCAGGCCGCTCTGGTCGACGGCCTCGGCATCAAGCCTCGGTTCGCGTTCACCCCGCTGCGCGTCGCCCTGAGCGGGCGTCGGGTGTCGCCTCCGCTGTTCGAGTCCATGGAGATCCTGGGCAAGGAGTCCACCCTGGCGCGGATCGCCGCCCTGCGCGCGACGCTCTGATGCGCGTCGACGGGGTCCTGTTCGACATCGACGACACGCTCGTCGACACCCGGGGCGCGTTCGGTCACTCCCTGGCCGCCGTCGCGCGGCGCTACCTCCCTGACCTGCCGACGGGGCGCTACCCCGAGCTGGTGTCCGTCTGGCGGGCGGACGCCGGCGGTCACTACGCGGCGTACACGCGGGGCGAGGTGGGCTACGTGGAGCAGCGCAGGGCGCGGACCGACGAGCTGCACGCGAGCTTCGGCGGCCCCGTGCTGGACGACGAGGGCTTCGCGGCCTGGGACGAGCTGTTCCTCGCCGCGTTCGAGGATGCCTGGACCGCGCACCCCGACGTCGAGGTGGTGGTCGACAAGCTCCTCGGGGCCGGTATCGCGGTGGGCGCGCTGTCCAACGCGTCGGTGGAGCTGCAGAGCGCCAAGCTCGAGCGGGTGTCCCTGCTCGACCGCGTGCCGATGCTCGTCGGCGTCGACACGCTCGGCGTCGGCAAGCCCGACCCGCGGGTGTTCCTCGAGGCGTGCCGCCTGCTGGGCACCGCCCCGGAGCGGACGGTGTACGTCGGTGACGAGCTCGACGTTGACGCCCGGGCGGCGGTCGCGGCCGGTCTGGTGGGCGTCTGGCTGGACCGTCCGGGCGAGAGGCGGCTCCCGGTCTCGCCGGAGGATCTCGCGGTCGCGCGACAGGCCGGCGTGCGGGTCATCGCGTCGCTCGCCGAGCTCCCGCGTGTGCTCGGGATCTAGGAGTAGGGCGCGGTCGTGCTCCACGCCAGGCGCGGCTTTCCCGGCATGGTCAGGAGCCATCCCTTGAAGCTCGAGAGTGCGGCCTCGAGCACCGAACCATCGGGCAGGCGCACGCGGTAGTGGGTCTGGCCGCGGCCGGTACCCACCTCGACGGCACCGGTGACCGCAGCCTCGACCACTGCTTTCACCGTCGCGACGCCCGCCGCCGTCCGGGGAAGCTCCCACTGCTCGCACCCGTCGATGCCGGCGACGAGGCAGTCGTCGAACTGCTCCCAGGTCACGGCGACCGCGCCGACCGCGTGGGGCGTGATCCACGCTCCGCTCGGCGGCTTGGGGGCCTCGTCCAGGATGAGCTCGACCTCGGCGACGCCCGAGAGCCGCGACGCCAGGTCGGTGCACAGGGCGCCGACCAGTGCGGTCACCTGGTCGTCGGGGAGCTCGATGCCGGGGCGGCGTTCGAAGAGGGGCACGCGCAGATCATGGCCTACCGCAACCGCGCCCGGTAGCACTCCGTGCGGTACGGCACCTCGATCCACTCGCGTCCGCTCAGGTCGGGATGCGTGGCGACGAGCCGGTCGACCTCGTCGAGGAGCGCGTCCCGCTGGTCGGCCGGCAGCAGGATCAGGTGGCTGCGGCTGGCGGCCAGCGTGCGCAGGTCGGCCGCACGCAGGCGCTGCGTCCAGGAGAACGTCGCGTGCTCCGGCTCGGTGAACGCGGCGCCCAGCTCGGGGTTCCGGTAGCTGGTCTGCAGCGTGTCGCCGCGGTGCACGATCTCCGTCCAGCGCGCCACCCAGTCGGTGGCCTCGTCCCGCACGTTCCAGATCGGCGCCACCTGGCCGCCGGGGCGCAGCACGCGGGCGATCTCCGCGGCGGCCGCCGGGGGATCCACCCAGTGCCACGCCTGCGCGATGGTCACCGCGTCCACGGACGCGTCCGGCAGGCCGAGGCGCTCGGCGGTCCCGGGCAACGCCTCGACGTCGGGGAGCGCAGCCGTCAGCTCCGCGCGCATCGCGTCCGACGGCTCGACGGCGACCACGTGCCAGCCGAGCGCCACCAGCCGCTCGGTGAGCTTGCCCGTGCCGGCGGCCAGGTCGAGGACGTCCCGGGCGCCCGCCGGCACCGCCCACCGGACGGCGTCGTCGGGGTAGCCGGGGCGGGTGGCCTGGTAGACGGCCGCCGCCCGGTCGAACGAGGCGGCCCGGTCGTCGCGGTCGTCGGTGCTCATGGCTCCGATCGTGCCGCGAGCCGCCGGGTCACGCCTCCGGCAGCGGGTCCAGGTACTCCAGCGCGGCCTGGTGCAGCCGCCCGTTGGACACCAGCGCGGACCCGCCGAACGGTCCGGGCACCCCGCGGATCGAGGTGAACATCCCGCCGGCCTCGGTGACGATGGGCACGAGCGCCGCCATGTCGTGCAGGGACAGCTCCGGCTCGGCGGACAGGTCCACCGCGCCCTCCGCGACGAGCACGTGCGACCAGAAGTCGCCGTACGCGCGGGTGCGCCAGGTGCGCCGGGTCAGGTCGAGGAACGCGTCCAGCTGCCCGCGCTCCTCCCACCCGCTCAGCGACGAGTAGGACAGCGAGGCGTCCTCCAGCCGGTCGACCTCGGACACGTGCAGCTGGCTGGCCGCGGCCAGCGACTTGCCGGTCCAGGCGCCGGACCCCTGGGCGGCCCACCAGCGCCGGCCCAGCGCCGGCGCGCTGACGACGCCCAGCACGACCTGGTCCCCGTCCAGCAGCCCGATGAGCGTGGCCCACACGGGCACCCCGCGCACGAAGTTCTTGGTCCCGTCGATCGGGTCGATGACCCAGCGCCGCGGTCCGTGGCCCGTGTCGCCCATCTCCTCGCCGTGCACCGCGTCCCGCGGCCGCGCCCGGGACAGCTGGCCGCGCACGATCTCCTCGGCGGACTTGTCGGCGTCGGTGACCGGCGTCAGGTCCGGCTTGGTCTCCACCCGCAGGTCCTGCGACTTGAACCGCCCCATGGTGATCGAGTCGACCTGGTCCGCGATCACGTGGGCGAGGCGCAGGTCGTCGTCGTACCCGGGGCGCAGACTCATGCCCGACACGGTAGTGGGTCGAGTTCGCACGTCAGGGACGTGCGGGCTCCCGGTTGTCCGGTTCGCCGCTGCCCAGCCGGCTGGCCAGGAGCCGGCGGAAGGACTCCACCCGGGCGGCGCGGGCGTCCCGGGTCGGCTCGTCCGGAGACGCGGCCACCCAGTCGTCGAGCGCGCAGTCGGGGGCGTCGTCCGCGTGGGTGCAGCCGCGCGGGCACTCCTCGGCGACGGCCGCCAGGTCTGCGAACGCGCCGAGCAGGTGCTGGGGGTCCACGTGCGCGAGGCCGAACGACCGGACGCCGGGCGTGTCGATGACCCACGTCGGCCGGCTGGTCCCCGGCACGCGGAGCGCCACGGCGGAGCTCGACGTGTGCCGGCCGCGGCCGGTGACGTCGTTGACCACGCCCACCGCGCGGTACGTGCCCGGCACCAGCGCGTTCACCAGCGTCGACTTGCCCACGCCGGAGTGTCCGACCAGC
>NZ_CAURTV010000019.1:0-47039 GCF_963527515.1 uncultured Cellulomonas sp.
CCTGGACACCCACCGGCCTGTCCGCCGGCACGGTCCCCGCACCCCGCGCCGGCGGTGCGTCGGCGGCACCGACGTCCGCAGCGCCGCTGGGCAGCGCCCCGGACCCGGTCCGGGCCACCGCGGCGCGTGACGAGTACGACGACGCGGACGACGACTACGAGGACGACGAGCGCCCGCGGCACCCGTACACGTGGCTGCACCTCATCGTGCTCGCCCTCGTCGCGTTCGTGCTCGGCTTCCTCATCGTCCTGCTGCTCAGCAACGCGTCCGACGAGGAGCCCGGCTCGACCGCTGCGGCCGTGCTCGTCGTGACGCCCGATGTCCACACCCTGACCGGCCTGCCGGCCGGTCCCGCCTGACCTGAACCAAGGAGACCTGTGGCTGCGACCGAACGAGCGATCGAGCTGGCCCTGGCGGCCGCTCGCGCCGCCTCCGACATCAAGGCGGAGGAGATCATCGCGCTCGACGTGAGCGAGCAGCTGGTGCTCACCGACGTCTTCCTGATCGCCTCCGGCACCAACGAGCGGCAGGTCGGCGCCATCGTCGACGCCGTCGAGGAGGCACTCTTCAAGCTCGGCGCCAAGCCGATCCGCCGCGAGGGCAAGGCCGCCGGCCGCTGGGTCCTCGTGGACTTCGGCGACGTCGTCGTGCACGTGCAGCACGCCGAGGACCGGGTGTACTACGCCCTCGAGCGGCTGTGGAAGGACTGCCCCGTGATCGATCTCCCCGCAGACGCGCGGGGGACCGACGAGGGCTCCGAGGCGTGACCGCAGGGCGTCTGCTCCTGGTCCGGCACGGCCGCACCGCCTACAACTCGGAGGCGCGGCTGCAGGGCCAGGTCGACATCCCGCTCGACGCGGTCGGCCGGTGGCAGGCGCGCACGGCCGCGGCTCGGCTGCTGACCCGGCACGAGCCGACGAGGATCGTCACGTCCGACCTCAGCCGCGCGCACGAGACCGCAACCTTCCTCGCGCGGGCGACCGGCCTCGACCTCGCCGTCGACGCTCGCCTGCGCGAGCGTGCCTTCGGCCTGTGGGAGGGCCTCACGGGCGACGACCTGCGGCGGGACTGGGCCGACGAGTTCGCCGTCTGGCGAGCCGGCGGCCAGCCGGAGGGCGTCGGCGCCGAGACCCGCGCGGAGGTCGCGCAGCGTGTGCGCGAGGGGATCCTCGAGCACGCGGAGTCGCTGGGGTCGGACGACACGCTCGTCGTCGTCTCGCACGGCTCCGCGATCAGCTGCGCAGTCGGGGACCTGCTCGGCATGCCGACCGACTGGCACGGCTTCACGGGCATGCTCAACGTGCACTGGACCGAGCTCGTCGCCACCCGCGGCGACTTCGCACCGCCGTGGCGGATGGTCGGCTACAACCTGGGACCGACCGACGCGTCGAGCGACTGGAACGCCGGACCGGACACGTCGCCCGAGTCGGACGCCGACGCCG
Source organism: uncultured Cellulomonas sp. (assembly GCF_963527515.1). Lineage (NCBI taxonomy): Bacteria > Bacillati > Actinomycetota > Actinomycetes > Micrococcales > Cellulomonadaceae > Cellulomonas > uncultured Cellulomonas sp. The sequence goes on from NZ_CAURTV010000019.1 coordinate 1,443, forward strand.
AGACCCGGGACCCCGATTAGCGTTTGGCCCCGCGTTCGATCTAGACTCTCCGAGCGCCTACGGGCGTAGGTGGTTCCCTCCGGGGGACCGCGGGGCTGTGGCGCAGCTGGTAGCGCACCTGCATGGCATGCAGGGGGTCAGGGGTTCGAATCCCCTCAGCTCCACCGAAAGTGCTGGTCAGAGGCCACGCCGGGATCCTGAACATGGGAGCCGGGCGTGGCCTCTTCCATGTGCTGGACCCTCGCCGTCGGCGCCGTCATGGCGTGACGTGTGATCCCGTTCCCCTAGAGTCTCGTGCGATGGGACAGACCGCGCCGCGCAAGCGCCCGACGATCCGTGACGTCGCGGCTGCGGCTGGCGTGTCCCGGGGCACTGTCTCGCGCGTGATCAACGGTGGGCACTGGGTGTCCCCGGACTCGCTCGCGGCCGTGAAGGATGCGATCCGGACCACCGGCTACGCCGCGAACCAGCACGCGCGCAGCCTGGTCACCGGACGGTCGAACTCGGTGGCGTTCCTGCTCACCGAACCGCAGCACCTGCTCTTCGAGGACCCGAACTTCTCGATCCTCCTGCGGGGCGCCGCCCAGGCACTGGCCGCGCGCGGCATGCCGCTCCTGCTCATGGTCGCGGGCACCCCTGAGGAGCAGAAGCAGGTCTCGTCCTACGTCGGTGCCGGGCACGTGGACGGCGTCCTCGCCATCTCGTCGCACAGCGGCAACCCCCTGCTCGACGCGCTGGTGCGCCAGGGCATCCCGATGATCGCCTGCGGCATCCCGCTCGGCTTCGAGGGCAGCCTCGGCTACGTCTCCGCCGACGACCTCGGCGGCGGGCGGCGGATGACGCGGCACCTGCTCGACATCGGTCGCACCAGGATCGCGACGATCACCGGGCCCCTGGACACCCCCGGGGGCAGGCTCCGGCTCGAGGGCTACCGCGACGAGCTCGGGCCGCGCTACGACGAGTCGCTCGTGACTCACGGCGACTACTCGCGCGACGGTGGAGCCGCAGGGATGCGGACGCTCCTCGCGCGCCGACCCGACCTCGACGCGGTCTTCGTGCACTCCGACCTCATGGCTGCGGGCGCCCTGCAGGTGCTTCGCGAGGCCGGCAGACACGTCCCGCAGGACGTCGCGGTCGGAGGCTTCGACGACTCCGGGCTCGCAGCGACGCTCGACCCGCCGCTCACCACCATGCGGCAGCCGCTCGAACGCATCGCCGGCGAGATGGTGCGCCTGCTGATCGAGCTGGTGGAGGGCGGCGAACCGGCCGCCGTCACGCTGCCGACCACGCTCGTCGTGCGTGCCAGCACCGGATCGGCCGCTCCGGCCCCCTCCTGACGAGCCCGGGCGCGGCGGCCGCCCGATACCTGTGCACGCTCCCAGATCGCAGCGGTAGAAGCGGACATCTTGACGAGTCCTTCCGCGCGCTCGTACGGTGGCTCGGTGCTGTGCACGTGCACACTCCGATGAGACAAGGACGTCCCATGCACCCCATCAGACGACGCTCGACGCTCGCCCTCCTTGCCGCAGGCGCCCTCGTCCTCGGCAGCGCGGGCCCCGCCCCGGCCGAGGAACCTGACGGCGCGGTCCACTTCGCACCCGTCCGCAGCAACCTCGCCGCGAAGCCCTGGGTCACGGTGAGCGCCACCGCGGCGCAGGCCAGTGCAGCCCTCGCCGTCGACGGCGACCCGACGACCGCGTGGACGGCGCGTGGCAAGGGTCGGCACTCGCTCGTGCTTGACCTCGGAGGCGCGTACGACAACGTCCGGAAGGTCGGGCTCGTCTTCCCCGACGCGCACGGCACCTACCGGTACGTGGTCGAGGCCTCCCCGGACGGTGACGCCTGGCAGACCCTCGTCGACCGCAGGAGGAACACGCTGGCGGGTCGCGGCGAGGAGCACCTCGTCGCGCACGCGGGGATCGCCTTCCTGCGGGTGACGATCACTGACGTGTCCCCGGGCGCCGTCGCCGGCATCAGCGAGCTGTCCGTGTGGAACTACCTGCGCGACGACGTCGTGCTGGGCGCGGACATCTCGTACGCCGACCAGAACGACGCGCAGGGCCTGACGTACGTCGTGGACGAGGGCGCCGCGCCGGTGCCGATCCTCGAGGCGGCGGCCGACGCCGGCATGGAGTACGTCCGCCTGCGCGTCTTCAACGACCCGCGTGACGAGCAGACGGGTGAGTACCTCGAGCCCGCGTACCAGGGTCCGGAGCGCACCCTCGACGTGGCGCGCAAGGTCGTCGAGCAGGGCATGGGCCTGGGCGTCGACCTGCACTACGCCGACTCGTGGGCCGACCCGAGCAAGCAGGCGAAGCCCACCGCGTGGCGTGAGCTGCCCTTCGACGAGCTGACGCAGGCGGTCTACGACTACACGTACGCGACGGTGGACGCCCTCGTCGCCCAGGGCACCACCCCCGAGAAGGTCGCGGTGGGCAACGAGCTCATCAACGGGTTCATGTGGGGGAGCGAGCGTCCGCTGCCGTGGTTCGACGACGCGGCCTGGTGCGGCACGTGCTACTTCAACCAGGACCCGTCGTTCGTCTCGCAGCCCGGCGGTGCCCTGCTCTGGGACTACTGGGGCTCGGACGACCCGGCGGAGCAGGCCGCCTACGACGCCGCCTGGGACCGGTTCACCACCCTGCAGGCGTCGGGCATCGCGGCGGTCCGTGACGTCGCGGCCGCCCACGGTGCGGAGATCCCGGTGGAGACCCACGTGATCATCGACAACGGCCGGGTCGACAAGACGCTCGAGTTCTGGGACCAGTTCCTCACCCGGCTGAACGCCAAGGGCCAGGACATCGACGTGATCGCGCACTCGTACTACCCCGACTGGCACGGGACGCCCGAGCACTACGAGGCGAACCTGCACCAGGTGGCCGCGGCGCACCCGGGCTACGCCATGGAGATCGCCGAGACGTCGCACCAGTCGAACGACTGGGACGGCCTGCCGGTCCCGAACTCGCCCTACCCCAAGACGGCGGAGGGTGCCGGCCTCTTCCTCCAGGACGTCTTCCGGATCGCGAACGACCTGCCCGACAACCGCGGCGCCGGCGTCCTGGTCTGGGAGCCCGCGAACTGGCAGGAGATGATCGACTGGTCGAGCAGCGCGTGGCCGGTGCTCACGTTCCACGAGACGATCGAGGTCTACGAGGCCAGCGACGCCGAGTTCGTGGTCGCCGACACCGTCTACCGGACCGTGCGCACATCGAGCCCGCTCCGGCTGCCGGCCACCGTCGACGTCCTCGACTCCGACGGCACGCTCCACGCCGTGCCCGTGACCTGGGACGCGGCACCGGCCCGCGCCCCGTCCCGCCCCGGACAGGTCGTCGTCAGCGGCACCACGGCCGAGCACGGTCCGGTGACCGCGGTCGTCGACGTCGTCCGGAGGGCGCTCGCCAGCCGGTGAGCGCTCGCGCCTGGCGCACCGCCGGCGGTGGTCCCTCGCGGGCCACCGCCGGCGCCGTGCACGCCCGAGATCGCAGACGCCCGCTCAGCTGATCGAGAAGTACGTCGCCCTGTTGTTCCAGTTCTGGACCTGGGTCTGGTTGAGGTTGGCCGACTCGTGGATCCAGGCGCTGTCGGCGTTGCCCGCGGAGAGCTGCACGTCACAGTGGTTGAACGTGCGGATGGACTCGACGTTGTAGGCGAAGGGGGCGTACCCGCCGTCGGGCAGCGCGGCCTCGAACTCGTCGCCGTCATAGGGCGCCGTGCAGTCGCCACCGAGCTTCCAGATGCGCAGGCGCTTTCCCTCGAAGTTCGTCTCGGTGAACAGCGCCGCTGCGAGAGTGCGGCCAGCCTCCGGGGTGCCCACCTGCTCCTCCTCGCAGGTGTAGCCCCAGCCGAGCTGCTTCTCGTACAGGACGCAGGTGTCGAGCATCCCTGCGGACGCCGGTGCGCTCGCGGCGACGATCCCTCCTGCGGACACGAGCGCCACGACGGCCGTCCGGGCCACCAGGTGTCTGACGTGCATGGTCCCTCCCCTGACTCGACGAACGCCCGACGGTGGGCGCGCCTTCAGGATGCCGGACCGACTCGGACGTCGCCGCTCAGTCGAGCGGAGCGGTCCAGCGCAGCAGCGCCCCCCGGCCGGACGGCGGCCGCTGCAACGAGAAGGTGCCGCCGGACTGCCGGGCCCGGATGGCCAGGTTCTTCGTGCCGGAGGCTCGGGTGGGTGCGGCCGGCACGCCGACTCCGTCGTCCTCGACCTCGACGACGATCAGGCCGGGTGGCTGCGAGGACACCATGAGGCGGACGGCGACCGACTGGGAGTGGGCGTGGCGCGCGGTGTTCGACAGCGCCTCGCGGACGACCGCCACGACGTTGTTCGCGCGCCCGGGTGCCACCAGGTCGTCGAGCAGGCCCGGGGCGGGGGAGGACGGGTCGCCGTCGGTGACGGGGTCGCCGTCCACGCTGACCAGCAGCGACGGGGGGAAGCCCAGGGAGCTGGAGGCGAGGTCCACCTCGGCGGTGACCCGCTCGACGAGCGGCCGCGCGGCCCCGGGGTCGTCGAGCGTGCGCACGACCACCCGGATCTGCTGGATCCCGGCGTCGACGTAGCTCAGGGCGGTGTCCAGGGTGTGGGCGAGGCTCGGGGTGAGGGGCTCGTCGGGGCTGGTGCGGGCGCTCTCCAGCTGCATCCCGGCGGCGAAGAGCTGCTGGATGGCCAGGTCGTGCAGGTCGCGGGCGATGCGGGTGCGTTCGTCGTCGAGCACCGCCCGCCCCTGGACGCGCCGGGCCTCGGCCAGCACGAACGCGAGCGCCGCCTGTGACGCGAAGGCCTGCGAGAGCGTGAGGTCGCTGTCGGTGAAGGGTTCCGCGCCGGCGCGCCGCAGCAGCAGCAGGACGCCGACGCCCTGGCCCGCGGCGCGCAGAGGGGCGAACAGGGCAGGCCCGTACCGGGTCAGGGAGGGGTCGGCGCTCTGGATGCGGCTGACGAACTGGGCGGTGCCGTCGTCGAACGCCGAGCGGACGCGCTCGTCGTCCGTCAGGTCCAGGCCCAGGAGCTCGTCCTGGCCCACCCCCGACACGATCTCGAGTACCAGCTCGCCGCGGCGCCCAGGGAGCACGAGCGCCGCGGCGTCCGCCTGGTCGATCTCGCGGGCCGACGCCGCGATGCGCACGAGGACGTCCTCGTCGTCGGCGTCCTCCAGCAGCATGTTGCTGATCACCTGGGCCGCGGTCAGCCACTGCTGACGGCGCCGCTCGAGGGCGTACAGCTGCGCGTTCTGCACCGCGACCGCGGCGGCCGCTGCCAGCGCGAGCGCCACCGACTGGTCCTGGTCGTGGAACCCGCCCGCCTTCTCCGACAGGTAGAGGGTGCCGTACCTCGCCCCGCCGACGCGGACGGCCGCACCGAGGAACGAGCCCATCGGGGGGTGCCCGGCCGGCAGACCGCGGAACGCCGGGTGCGCCGTGAGGTCCTCCAGGCGCAGGACACCCTCGTCCGGGATGCTGCCGAGCACGCCCCACGCGTGCGGCGGGTGACCGAGGAAGGTGGCCGTGGTGGGGTCGACGCCGCTCTGCACGAACGTGGTCGACGCGCCGCTCTCGTCGACGATGTTGATGGCACCGTAGCGGGCGCCCGTCAGCTCCGTGCTCGCCACCACGAACCGTTCGAGCAGGCTCTGGATGTCCAGGTCCGCCGCCAGGCCGAGGATGGCGTCGAGGAGAGCGACCTCGCTGTCCGAGGGTGCCGGTGCCGGGGTGCTCGTCTCGTCGATGCTCACGATCGGACCCCCGGGAGTCGGGCTCCCACCAGGACGAGGGGTGCGCGAGGGACCAAGGTCCCATGACGGGAGGCCATCCTCCAAGAAGCGGCGGCGTCAGGCGTCGTCGCGCGAGGTCCGGTCCACCAGGTACGGGCGTCCGTCGGGACCCTGGACGCGCGCGAACGTGCCGCGGATCTCGGCCTCTCGCTCCTGCTCGTCGACGGTGGTGCCGCGCCCCTGGCTGTCCGGGGCGTTCGTGGTGGGCGGGCCGACGAACCGTAGGAAGAAGAGCGTCACGTGCTCGTTGAACGCGTCGAACCGATCGGAGAAGCCCACCGTCGCCCACCACCATTTGCCTACAGAAGATTAGGGCACGAATCTAACATAGGCTGGCGGTATGCCGACGACTCCGGACGTGGACCCGCTCGCCGTGGAGGCGCAGCTGTGCCTCGCCGTCTCCGCCGCCTCCCGCGCCCTGGTCGGGCTCTACCGGCCGCTGCTGGAGCCGCTCGGCCTCACACACCCGCAGTACCTGGCCATGCTCGCGCTCTGGCAGCACGGCGAGCTGTCGCTCAAGGAGCTGGCGGGGATCCTGCACCTGGAGGCGGCCACGACGTCACCCCTGGTCAAGCGCCTGGAGGCGCTGGGCCTCGTGACGCGGGCGAGGGGGAGCGCCGACGAGCGCGTGCTCGTCATCGCGCTGACCGACGCAGGGCGCGCCCTGCGCAAGCAGGCGGTCGGGATCCCGACGGCGATGCTCGACGACCTGCGGATGACGCGCGAGACGCTGGACGAGATCCGGTCCGGGGTGGACCTCCTCCTGGCCGCGTGCGTGCGCGCGCAGGCCCCCTCCGTCAGTCGGTGACCGCGACGACCCCTCGTGCACCGCGCTCGGCGTCGGACATCACGTGGCTCACGAACGGGTAGTGCCCCGCCTCGGGGAACGTCAGCTCGACGAAGCCGCCCTGGGCGGCCGCGAGGTCGAGCACCTGTGCGCCGCCGGTCCCTGTGCTGCCACCGTCCTGGAGCACGTACTCGCCCTCCTTGAAGACCGTGTGGAACTGGCCGCCGACGACGTGGAATGCCGAGCCGACGTCGGGGCCGGCCGCCACCACCCACATCCGCACGGTCTCGCCCGAACGGGCCGTCAGCGGGCGCGCGGCGTACTGGTTCGCGTACCCGTTGAACACCACCAGGTCCGGCCGTCCCGACTGCAGCCTCACGGGGTCGACCTCTCCACCCTGCGGACCCAGGTAGTACTCCGACTGGACCAGCACGTACTCGCGGTCCACGGCGGCCAGGCCGGGCGGGTCGATGATGACGGCCCCGAACATGCCGTTGGCGATGTGCACCGACATGGGCATGGTCGAGCAGTGGTAGAGCCAGATGCCGGAGCGGGTGGCGGTGAACGTGTAGACCAGCCGCTCGCCCGGCGCGATGGTGCGCATCACCTCGTCGGGGCTCACCGCGCCGGCGTGGAAGTCGATGGAGTGCCCGATCGTCCCCTCGTTCACCAGGGTGATCTCGAAGACGTCGCCCACCGAACCGCGCAGGGTGGGACCCGGGGCGGTGCCGTCGAAGGTCCACAGGGTCTGCCGCACCCCGGGCGCCACCTCCGTCTCCACGTCCTGCACGGTGAGCGTCCGGCGGTGCACCGTCGCGCCGGGCGCGGGCGGCAGGGTCGCGTCGCGCGCCACGAAGCCCGCGTCGGGCTCGCTCATCGGGTCGAGGTCGTCGGCCGCCGAGGTACCCGACGCGGCCGCGACGTGGCCCCCGTGCTCGCCGGCGCCGGTGGCGACGATGGTCAGGTCCATGCCGAGCAGGCGGTGCCCGGCGATCGAGCACCACCCCTGCACGCTCGCCCCGACCAGGCCGACCGCCACCCGCTCGGACTCGCCCTGGTCGAGGGAGCCTGACACCAGACCGGTCTCGAGGACCAGGTTGTGCACCATGTCGTCCCGGTTGGTCAGGGTGATCACGAGCTCGTCGCCCGCCGGTACCTCGATGCGGTCGGGGACGAACCGGGTGTGCACCATCTCGATCGCGACCTCGGTGGTGTGGCCGGTCGCCGTCACGTCGGCGGTGCTCGTCCGCGCGGAGGCCGAGGCCAGGCCGATCGACGCGGGGTCCACGGCGATGCCGACGGTCACCGTGAGCAGGAGGGCGCCGACGGCCGCCAGGATCTTGCCGGTCGCCCGCGGCGCGGGCACGACCGCGAGGCGTGCTGCCGACGTCACGGGGACGAGCGGAAGACTGCGCACCCGCCGGTTGGTGCGCAGCGCGCGGCCGAAGAGCACCAGGAAGCTGGCGAGGACGCCCACCACCAGCAGGGACAGCGCCACGGTGAGGCTGCTCGACACCGGGAGCAGCGAGAGCACGAGCGCGGCGTTCACCGTGACCACCCGGAACAGCCCGCCCCGGTCGAGCTCGGCCGCGGTGGCCTTGGACGCCGCCGGCCCGCCACCGAGCACGACCGGCACCAGGTAGCTGAGCGCGCCCACCAGCACCTGGGCCGCGAACCCCACGGCGACGTACGGCACCAGCACCTCGACGCGCGCGGCGGCGAGGGTCCAGCTGGGGGCAAGGGCCACCTGGACGCCGAACCCCAGCGTGCACAGCGCGAACCAGATCAGTGCGGCGCCGAGGCTCCACGCGGCGAAGGTGACGGCGGGTGCGCGGCGCAGGTGGCCGACGGCCTCCCGGAGCACCCGGCCGAGCGCCACCAGGTAGACCAGCACCCCCAGCCCCACGACCGTCCGCTGGTCGACCAGGCACCCGAGCGCGAGCAGCCCGAGACCGGCCACGAGCACGGACAGGGTGCGCCCGGCAGCGACGGTCGCGCCGTCGATCCGGGTGTGCAGCACCGTCGGCCACAGCAGCGCGATCGTCCCGATCACGGCCAGGCCCACCCAGCCGAACAGGTTCAGGCCGAGGTGGCCGACGAACAGCCGCTCGTAGTCCTCACCACCGCCGTCGAGGCGCGCCATGAGGACCCCGAGAGTCACCCCTGCGGCGAGCGTCAGCGCGCTGGCCGCGTAGTAGCGCACCAGCGGCCCGAAGCGGGCGGGCAGAGCGCCACGGGACTGGCCGACGACGACGACGGCGTGCGCGACCGCGTTCGCGCCCACCAGGACGCCGCCGGCCAGCACGAGCGCGAACCGGTCGGTGACCACTCCCGTCATCACCAGCACGGCACCCACGGTGTGCGCGGTCAGGCGAAGACCGAGCGAGAGCCGGTGGCCGGGGGCCCTGCGATGCAGCAGCGTGTCGGAGAAGTGCTGGCTCCAGATGAGGATCGCGGTGCTCACCGCACCGAGCAGCAGCAGGTGCACCAGCAACCAGCCCGACGAGGGCGTCTCCCGGTGCAGCAGCGTGCCGAGCACGGCCGCCGCCAGCCACGCGGGGACCAGGCTGCCGGAGACGACGTGCCAGAGCCGGTCCCTCATCGGACCGGCCTGCCGAGCACCGACGTCACGGCGACCACGACGAACAGCAGCACCGCCACGATGTTGAGCACTCCGCCCCACTGCACCAGGACCGGCCAGCCGTAGGCGTCACCGAGCAGCACGCGGGCCAGCAACGAGGCGTGCAGCAGCGCCGCCGGCCCGTACATGACCGGTCGGTACGGCAACGGCCGCCGGAGCACGGCCGGGAGGATAGAGGGGGCGTGCGCCATGATCATCGACATCACGAAGCCGAGGAACACGGCGTGCATCATCGCGTCGTACGCGGGGCCCGCGTAGACCGGCCCCTGCACCAGCCAGATCCCGGCCACCACCACGAGCCAGCCGTAGCCGGCGAGCAGGCACAGAGCCATGTACCGGGGGAGCCCGACCGCTCGCACGGTCCGGGTGGCGACGTCGTACCGGAGCAGCCAGACCACCAGCGCCAGCACGCCCAGGCCCAGCAGCGGGTAGCCGGCGACCGGCCACACGAGCGCCACGACCGCACCCGTGACGAGCCCGAGGCCGATGCCGAGCATCCGCTGCTCCGCGCGGTGGTCGACCGCGGGGGAGACGCGCGAGAGCTCGAGCCGTTCCCCGGCGATCGTCAGCACCAGGTACAGGATGAGCAGCGGCGCCAGTGAGGGGATCCCGACGCCGCGCAGCCACAGCGCGGTGGCCATCAGACCCATCAGGGCGCCGAGCACCTGCACCCCGGTCGACACCGAGGCCTGCCGGCGCCAGATCGCTGCGTAGACGGCCAGGAGGACGGCGCTGCCGGCTATCAGGGCGACCTGGCCCACGGCGACCGGGAGCGGGGACACCAGTGCCAGCCCGCCCACCCCGAGCAGTGCGGGCGACAGGTACGCCCACGACCTGCGCACGGCGACGGCCCGTTCGAGCGTGACGACGGTGCCGACGAACCCGAAGACCATGAGCGGGCCGTGCACCTCGGCGAGCCGGAGGCTGTCGACGGGGGCGCCGAGACCCAGGAGCACCAGGGCGCCGTCGAGCCCCGCGAGAAGGGCCACGCCGCCGAGCAGCAGGAGCCCGAGCCGCGATCCGACCCGGGGTCGCGGCACGGTGGGGGTGCCCCGCAGTGTGGTGCTGGGGCTGAGCGAGGTCATCGACGGCGCGCGCTGGCGCTACTGCGCGCGGGTGAGCCGGACGGTCCAGGCCTCGGGCCCGCGCTCGACGTACGACACGACGAACTCCCCGGGGCGGCTGCTCTCGAGCTGCGCGAGCAGCGGCAGGGGGTCGTGGGGAGCGACGAGGTCGAGGGCGAACCCGGGCTGGATGGCCCCGAGGGCGCCGAAGATCGAGGCGTGGCGGATCGCGTGCGGGATCGTGCGGGCGTCGAGCACGATGGTCGGCGCGTCGTCGTGGCCGCACGCGCAGGCGTGGTCTGCGTGCCCGTCGGCCTCGGCTGCACCGGCGCGGCCGGACGACAGGACGATCGGTTCGGCGGGCATGGGTTCCTCCTCGGCGGGCCGGGCGACCCTGGAACCAATTTAAGAGGAACGCACTCCGTTCAAAAGGACGTAGGACCTACTCCGCCGTGCGCCGGGCCGCGGGCAGGTCCACCAGGCACAGGTCCGGCTGCACGAACGGCCGCAGGCCGACGTCGCCGGTGTCGCCCTCCGACCTCGCGAGACCACGCAGGAGTCCCAGGTGCACCGAGCACACCACGTCGGGCAGCGCCCTCGCCTCGGCCCGGAACGGGCAGGCGAGCAGGGCGATGGTCGTCTCGTCGCGCAGCTCCGGCTCGAAGCCGATCTCGGTGAGGGCCCGCAGGAGCACCGGCGTCGGGCCGGCGAGCGCGCCGTCGTGCTCCGCGGCGCTCGCCGCGGTGGTGAGCTGCTCCGACCAGCGCTCGCCGGCGCGCTCCGCGCGGGCCCGGCCGCCGTCGCTGTCGTCGCCGATCACCGACGCGAGCGCGTGGGTGAGCCGCTGCTGGGCCTCCCCGACCGGCACCGGCGCCACGGTCGCGCGGAACAGCACCTGCGGCCGGCCGCGCCGACCCGAGCGGGCCACCTCGCGGGAGACAAGCCCCGCGGCCTCCAGGTGCTCCAGATGGAACCGCGCGGTGGTGACGTGCACCCCCACCGCCGCCGCCACGGTCACGGCGTCCACGGGGTGGGCGGACTCCTCCAGGACTGCCAGCACGCGGCGGCGCGGTTCGCTGGCCAGCGCGGAGTGCCACGCACCGCTCTGCGTGGACGGGACCATGATTTGAGAGTAACAGCGTGCTCTTTACGCGTTCGTCGGGTGCCGGGACCTTCGGCCGCACTGCTCCCGGCGTCCGGCCCGTAGTGTGCGTCCCGACCTGGACCGTCGCCCGGCGCACGTCGCGCGCGAGATCCGGCACGAGGAGGCGGCGACGTGGCGGACCCCCGGGGATTCCTGCGGACCCGGCAGCGCGAGCTGCCGGCGGACCGGCCCGTCGACGTCCGCATCATGGACTGGCACGAGGTGCACGCCCACCGCGCCGGCCACCCGGACGACCTCGCGATGATCACCCGCCAGGCGAGTCGCTGCATGGACTGCGGCATCCCGTTCTGCCACAACGGCTGCCCCCTGGGCAACGTCGTGCCGGACTGGAACGACCTGGTGTGGCGGGGCCAGTGGGCCGACGCGAGCGACCGCCTGCACATGACCAACAACTTCCCGGACTTCACCGGGCGGCTGTGCCCCGCCCCGTGCGAGACGGCGTGCGTGCTCGGCATCACCGAGCCGCCGATCACGATCAAGAACGTCGAGGTCACCATCGCCGACGAGGCGTTCGAGCGTGGCCTCGTCCGGCCGCAGCTCCCGCAGTGGATGACCGGCAAGACCGTCGCGATCGTCGGGTCGGGACCGGCCGGGCTCGCGGCCGCCCAGCAGCTGACCCGGCAGGGCCACACCGTCGCCGTCTACGAGCGCGCCGACAAGCCCGGCGGGCTGCTCCGGTACGGGATCCCTGAGTTCAAGATGGAGAAGCGGCACGTCGACCGCCGTCTCGCGCTCATGGAGACCGAGGGCACCCGGTTCCACAACGGCGTCTCGGTGGGGACGGACGTGACCGGCCAGCAGCTGCGCGAGCGGTACGACGCGGTCGTCGTGGCGGTGGGCGCGACGGTCCCGCGGGACCTGCCCGTGCCCGGCCGGGACGCCGGTGGAGTGCTGCAGGCGATGCAGTACCTGGTGCCCGCCAACCGGGTCGCGCTCGGCGAGCAGGTGGCGGACCAGCCGGTGGCGACGGGCAGGGACGTCGTGGTGGTCGGCGGCGGTGACACGGGCGCGGACTGCGTCGGCACCGCGATCCGCCAGGGCGCCCGGTCGGTGACGCAGCTGGAGATCATGCCGCGCCCGCCGCAGGAGCGTCCCGCCGGCCAGCCGTGGCCCACGTATCCGATGGTCTACCGCGTGGCCAGCGCCCACGAGGAGGGCGGCGAGCGGGTCTACGCCGTCAGCACGCAGGAGATCCTCGCCGACGAGGACGGGCACGTCCGCGCGCTGCGCCTGGTCGAGGTCGAGCTGGTCGACGGCAGGTTCGCGCCCGTCGAGGGGTCGGTGCACGAGATCCCTGCGCAGCTGGTGCTGCTCGCCATGGGCTTCACCGGCCCGGAGCGCGGGTCGCTGCTGGACCAGCTCGGCGTGGACCTCACGGAGCGCGGGACCGTGGCGCGGGACGACGAGTTCGCCACGAACGTGCCCGGCGTCTTCGTCGCGGGCGACGCCGGCCGAGGTCAGTCGCTGATCGTGTGGGCGATCGCCGAGGGCCGGTCCGCCGCGGCGGCGGTCGACACCTACCTGTCGGGCATCACCGAGCTGCCGTCGCCCATCCGCGCGAGCACCGGGGCGCTCCGGCCCTGACGGTCTGCACCGTCACCGCCCCAGCGTGCGGGCCCCGGCCGAGGACACCGAGCGCTCCGACACGGCGATGTCCGCGCGGGCGCCCGCCGCTGCGCCCGCCGCCCAGCCCCGACCCGACAGTCGACGCATCGTGCGACGGACGTGGGGGAACGCGGTGGCGACGGCCGCATCCACGTCGCGCTCCCGCGCGGCCAGGACGAGCTCGCTCGACGTGCCCTCGGTCTGCGCCTCGGTCAGCACCTCCGCGTAGAACCTGCGCAGGCGGTCCGCCACGGTCGTGGCGAAGCCGGCGGCGAACGTGCGCTTGTCGCTCACCGTCCCGCCGTGGCCGTACATCTCGGCCAGCATCTGCGGCTCGATCGACGCGGCGAGGACAGCCGCCATCGACATGTCCGCCGCGAACCCGAACGCCACGAACTCGGTGCCGTTCCCGCGCCGCACCCGTAGCGGTCGGCAGCCGAACGCGCCGTAGACGGCGTTGCGCAGCTCGATCCGGTCCGCCACCCAGGAGCCGGTCACCGAGACGTCGGTGCGGACCGGCTCACGTGCCCGCTCGCTCGTCATCCGGACCTGCGCCTCGTCGACGCTGTGCCGCAGCATGAGCCTCTCGGCGCGTGTCCGGGCGAGCTCACGCTCCGGCTGGTGCGGCGAGCCGCCGTCCGCGATCGCCAGCAGCGTGCGGATCAGCGCGAGTGTCTCGGCAGGGGACTTGGGCATCGGCGCTCCGGTGTGTGCGGTGGGGCCGTCACCGTAGGCGCAGGCACCGACACCGCTGCGCCTGTCAGGTCTCCTGGTGTGCGTCCGCGCCGACCCGGTGCAGCTGGAACAGGAACGGCTGCGCCATGCCGCGGCAGTCCATGGCGCCGAGCACCGTGTCGTCGTCGACGGCGCGGAAGGCGTCGATGACGGGCAGGTCGTCGTAGACCATCGCCGCCGACACCACGCCGCGGTAGCGCACGTCACGCAGGCGCGCGCGGGGTCGCCGCGTCGACACGAGCGGGCGGGCCACGGCGAACGCTCCGGCGGCCACAGGGGTACGCAGCAGGGGAGCCGCCCGCAGCACCACCGCGAAGGGGACCAGGGCGGGGTTGATGCTCGTCAGGCCGCGTCGGGAGCGGAAGACCAGCGGCTGGACCCGCTCGTCGTCGTCGAACCGCTTGCCGAACCAGCCCAGCCGCTCCAGCACGCCGTCGAGCCGGTGCCCGGTCGGTACCGGCGAGCCGCGCCACAGTCCGCGCAGGTGCTCCGTCGTCACGGCAGGCAGGGTGTCGAACCGCTCGAGCGCAGTCTCGGTCATGAGCCGCAGGTCAGCGCACCATGCTGTGGTCGTACTCCGGGGACAGCCGCGCCTTGACGCTCAGCAGCGTCTCGATGATGAAGTCCTCGCGACCGGCCAGGCGGCTGATCGGCACGGCGACGCTGACACCGTCCACCGCGGGGCGGGCGAACGGCAGCGCCACCCCGAAGCAGCGCACCCCGATGCAGGACTCCTCGCTCTCGGTGGCGTAGCCCAGCCGCGCGGCGTCGTCGATGATCTGGAGCAGCGCGTCCCGGTCGGTCACCGTCTGCGAGGTGATCCGCGCGATCGTCGGGGGCACCAGCCGCGCCCGCACGTCCGTGGGTCTCTCGGCCAGGATCGCCCGGCCGAGGGCGGTGGAGAACGCCGGGAGGCGCCGGCCGACGGGGGAGTGCATGCGCAGGGGGTGCACGGACTCCCGCTTGGCGGTGTAGATGACCTGGTTGCCGGCCAGCCGGCCGAGGTTGACGGTCTCCTCCGTGGCGCCGGCGATCTCGTCCATGATCGCCTGGGCGCGCGCGAGCACCGGGTCGCCGGCCAGGTACGCGGAGCTGACCACCAGCGAGTGGATCCCCAGCTGGTAGACGCTGCCGGTCTGGTCGGTCTCGAGCCAGCCGCGGTCGGTCATGGTCTTCAGGAGTGCGTGCAGGCTGCTCTTGGGGATGCCCAGCCGGGTGGACAGCTGCAGCTGGGTCCCGGGTCCGCTGGCCGCGATCTCGTCGAGGAGGTCCAGGGCGCGGGCGGCCGACTTCACGGGGCCGGCGGCGCCCAGGGTGGCAATCGCGTTCGGGGACTGCATCGCAGGGCCTCCTGATCTTCCGCGCATCCTGCACGCGCGGAGCGTTCCTCCGACTGTACCCGCTCGTCCACATACATGGACGGACTTCCCTCCCTTGACCGTGGGGTGGGTCACGTGTACGTTCGCGGTTCACATAGACGAACACAGTTCATGAAACAGGGAGCACACGTGATCCAGGTCCGTTATTCGACATCGCCGTCGAGTGTGGAGACAGCACCCACCGCGGACCTGCGGGAGAACTTTCTCGTCGACGACCTGTTCGAGACCGGTCAGGTGCACGGTGTCTACACGCATGACGACCGGATGGTCGTCGGGGGCGCCGTCCCCGGCCATGAGCGGCTCGCGCTGCCGGCGTGGACCGAGGTCCTGGGCACCGGCTCGCACCTGGAGCGCCGCGAGCTCGGCGTCGTCAACGTGGGGGAGACCGGGCACGTCCTCGTGGACGGCGAGAAGTTCGAGCTCGGTCACCTCGACGGCCTGTACGTCGGCCGCGGCAGCGAGGTCGCATTCACCGGAGCGGACGCCGCGTTCTACTTCGTGTCCGCAGCCGCCGGCGCCACCTACCCCACCACCGCGCTGGTGCACGACGACGTCAGCGGCGTGTCCATCGGCACCGCCCAGGGCGCCAGCGAGCGCTGCCTGTACCGCTACGCCTGGGGCTCGGAGCTGAAGACGGCGACCCTGCAGTTCGGCGTCACGGTCCTCGCCGACGGGTCGGTCTGGAACACGCTGCCGCCGCACCTGCACGACCGCCGCACGGAGGTCTACCTCTACGTCGACCTGGCCGACGACGACCGGGTCTTCCACTTCCTCGGCAAGCCCGGTGCCACCCGGCACCTCGTGATGGGCAACCGGCAGGCCGTGATCTCGCCCCCGTGGTCCATCCACGCCGGCGCGGGCACCGCCTCCTACGCCTTCATCTGGGCGATGGCCGGCGAGAACACGCAGTACACCGACCTCGCGCCCGTCCCCCTGGAGCAGCTGTGACCCGCTCGCCCTTCGACCTGTCCGGCAGGCGAGCCGTGGTGACGGGCGCCGGTCGCGGCCTCGGCCGCGGTGTCGCGCTCGGCCTCGCGCAGGCAGGTGCCGACCTCGTCCTCGTCGGGCGTCCCGGCAGCCAGGTCGAGACGGAGAAGGCGGTCCGGGACCTCGGCCGCGACGTGGACGTCGTCGAGCTCGACCTGGGCGACCACGCCGCCGTCGCGGCGGTCGGCGCGCAGCTCGCTGCCCGGTACGAGGTCGACATCCTGGTGAACAACGCCGGCGTGATCGACCGCCACGACACGGTCGACGTCACCCAGGACTCCTGGAACAGGGTGCTCGACGTCAACCTCTCGGGATCCTTCTTCCTCACCCAGCACCTCGGGGCAGCCATGGTCGAGCGCGGGCACGGGAAGATCGTCAACATCGCGAGCCTGCTCTCCTTCCAGGGCGGCATCCGCGTCATCTCCTACACGGCCAGCAAGCACGGCGTCGCGGGGATCACCAAGGCCCTGGCCAACGAGTGGGGCCCGCACGGCGTCCAGGTCAACGCGATCGCGCCCGGCTACATGGCCACCGACAACACGCAGGCGCTGCGCGACGACCCCGACCGCGCCCGTGCGATCCTCGAGCGGATCCCGGCCGGACGCTGGGGCACTCCCGACGACATCGCCGGCACCGCCGTGTTCCTGAGCTCCTCGGCAGCCGACTACGTCAACGGGCACGTGCTCGTGGTGGACGGGGGCTGGATGGCGCGCTGACCGAGCTGGCACTGCCGACGTTCCTGACGCCGCGGCCTGCGGCCTCACGCACCACCCTCTCGGAATCGTCCCGCCGGAGTTTCTGGCACTACGGAAGAGGATCAACGATGATCTGCACCCCACGTTCCGCCGCCGCGCTGCTCGGGCTGTCGCTGGCGGCCCTGGCCCTGACGGGCTGCACCGAGGCGTCCAGCGCCGAGGAAGGCCCTACGGCCGCCACCGGGTCGTGCGACCCCGCCGACGTCAAGCTGGTCGGCCAGGTCCGCAACGAGTCCAACCCCTACGAGGCGTCTTGGCTCGACGGCGGCGACGCGTTCGCCGAGTCGGTCGGCCTGGAGCAGCAGCGGCTCACGTACGACGGCGAGTCCACCAAGCAGCAGGAGCAGATCCGCCAGGTCCTCGCGGGCGACACGGACTGCCTCGTGCTCAACGTGCTGCCCAACGGAGACGCGGACACCAAGCCGATCGTCGAGGGCGCCGACGCAGCGGGGGCCTTCCTGGTCACCCAGTGGAACAAGCCGGCCGACCTCGACCCGGCCGACTACGACACCTGGCTCAGCCACATCACGTACAACGGAATCGAGTCCGGCAAGCAGATCGGCGACGCGCTGGCCGAGGCCATCGGCGGCGAGGGCGGCATCATCGCCCTGCAGGGCATCCTCGACACCGGGGCGGCCAAGGACCGGTTCGCCGGGCTGGAGGAGTCGCTCGCCGAGAACTCGGGCGTCCAGCTGCTCGACCAGCAGACCGCCAACTTCTCCCGCCAGGAAGCCCTGGCGGTGACCGAGACCCTGCTCACCAAGCACGGTGACCTGGTCAAGGGCATCTGGGCCGCCAACGACGACATGGCCCTCGGTGCCCTGCAGGCGCTCGAGCAGGCCGGACGCACCGACGTCGCCGTGGTCGGCATCGACGCGGTCCCCGACGCCCTGACCGCCATCGAGGACGGCACCATGACCGCGACCGTCTCGAGCGACGGCCCGTGGCAGGGTGGCATCGGCCTGGCCATCGGCTACTGCGTCGCGACCGGTGAGCTCGCGGTCGAGGACATCGCCGACGAGAACCGCGCGTTCTTCGCCGAGCAGTTCCTCATCACCGACGAGAACGTCGCCGACTACCTCACCCCGAAGACCGACCCTGCCGACTTCGAGTGCGACAACGTCTTCAACCGAGTGGCCGGTTCGCTGTCGTGACCCTGACATCCCCCGCCGAGGACGTCGTCGCGGCGCGCCCCCAGCCTCGGCGGGGGGTGTCCCTGCGGGACGCCGGTCCTCCGGTCGCCCTCATGGTGATCGTGATCGTCTTCTCGCTCCTCAGCGCGCAGTTCCGCACGCTGGGCAACGTCCAGAACATCCTCGACGCGGCCTCGGTCCTGGCCGTCGTCACCTGCGGCGCCACGTTCGTGCTGCTGATGGGCTCGATCGACCTGTCCGCCGCCGGGGTGATGGCCACGTCGGCCATCACCGTGGCGCTGCTGGTCGAGAACAACCGCAACGGCAACGACCTCGGGTTCCTCGGCATCGCGATCGCGATCGCCCTGGGCGCGGCGCTCGGGTGCCTGAGCGGCGTGCTGCTGATGCTCCTCAAGGTCCCGTCGTTCATGACCACCCTGGGCGTCTCGGCCATCGGGATCGGCATCGCGACGCTCCTGTTCGCCGGCGTCCAGCCGAACATCACCGACGCCGCCCTCGAGAGCTGGGCGACGGACCGGCTCCTCGGGTTCACCTACCTCACCTGGATCGCTGCGGCGTGCGTGCTCGTCGGCTGGCTCATCCAGCGGTACACCCGGCTGGGGCGCTATGCCTACGCCATCGGCGGTGCCGAGGAGGTGCTCGGGCTGTCGGGCGTGCGGGTCGCGCCGTACAAGGTGGCGGTGTTCACGCTGGCTGGCGCGCGCTACGGGCTCGGCGCGGTCATGGTGACCAGCCAGCTCGGTGCCGGGCTGGTGCAGGCGGGCGCCGACTTCACGTTCTCCTCCATCACCGCCGCCGTCGTGG
This sequence comes from uncultured Cellulomonas sp., assembly GCF_963527515.1. NCBI lineage: Bacteria > Bacillati > Actinomycetota > Actinomycetes > Micrococcales > Cellulomonadaceae > Cellulomonas > uncultured Cellulomonas sp. The sequence continues at coordinate 20,287 of NZ_CAURTV010000019.1, forward strand.
GCGGCACCCTGCTCACCGGCGGCCGCGGAGGAGTCCTGCACTCCACCGTCGGCGTGCTGCTGATCGTCGTCCTGACCAACGGCCTCGTGCAGGTCGGGGTCAGCCCGTACTGGCAGGGCGGCGTGCAGGGCCTCATCGTCGTCATCGCCGTCGCCGCGGCCGCCGTGCCGCTGCGCCACAGGAACCAGGTCGTCAAGTGAGCGTCGAACTCGCCAACCAGTCCAGCCCCCTGCTGCCCGCCCTCGAGGTCCGCGGCCTGGTCAAGCACTACCCGGGCGTCAAGGCGCTCGACGGGGTCGACTTCGTCGTCCACCAGAACGAGGTGCTCGGTCTGGCGGGCGAGAACGGCGCGGGCAAGTCGACCCTGCTCAAGGCGCTCGTCGGTCTGGTCCGGCCCGACGCGGGACAGATCTATGTGCGCGGCGAGAAGGTCCGGATGCGCAGCGTCGTGGACGCAGCGAACCACGGTGTCGGCATGGTGTTCCAGGAGCAGTCGCTGGTGCCCAACCTCACTGCGGCCGAGAACATCGTGCTCGGCAGCGAGGGGCCGGGGGTCCGCCGCGGGCTCTACCGCTGGGAGACCATGCGCAGGCTGGCGCAGGAGCAGCTGGACAAGATCGGGTCGAGCATCGACCCGCTCGCCCGCACGGACACGCTCAGCTTCGCCGACCGGCAGATGGTCGAGATCGCCAAGGTGCTGCGCATCGAGCAGCGCACCCAGCACGCCCCGGTGATCATCCTGGACGAGCCGACGTCGGTGCTGGAGTCCGGCGAGGTGGAAACCTTGTTCACGCAGATCCGACGGCTGCGGGAGTTCGCCTCGGTCATCTTCGTCTCGCACCGGCTGGACGAGGTGCTCGAGGTGTGCGACCGGGTCACGGTGCTCCGCGGCGGCCAGTCCGTCGGGGACGTCCCCACCGCGGGCGCCGTGCCGGGCGACCTGCACCGCCTGATGATCGGGTCGACGGGGTCCGACGACCACTACCACGACAGCTCCATCGCACGCCCTGAGTCTCGCCCTCGACTCACCGTGCGCGGCCTGCGCGGCCCGTCGTTCCGCGACGTCGACCTGGACATCGCGGCGGGGGAGATCCTCGCGATCGTCGGCGTGCACGGCTCGGGGCGGGAGGATGTGTGCCGCGCGCTGTTCGGTGCCGAGGAGACGCTGGCCGGCGAGGTCACCCTCGACGGGAAGAAGCTCGACCTGTCCGGCACGCGGGCGGCATGCTCCGCAGGTGTCGGCTACGTGCCGGCCGAGCGCAAGATCGAGGGCATGGTCGGCCCCATGTCGGTCGCCGACAACATGACCCTGACCAAGCAGGGCGTCCGGTGCGCCGGGCCACTGGTCATGCCGGTCAAGCAGGCGTCGATCGTGGACAGCTGGATCTCGCGGCTCTCCATCCGCACGCCGCACCGGGGGACCCCCATCCAGCGACTGTCCGGGGGCAACCAGCAGAAGGTCGTCCTGGCCCGCTGGCTGGTGGGCGGCGACATCCGGCTGCTCCTGCTCGACCACCCCACCCGTGGCCTCGACATCGGAGCGCGCTCGGAGGTCTACAAGCTCATGCGCGAGCTGGCCAACACCGGGGTGGCCACCCTGCTGCTGGCCGACAGCCTCGAGGAGGCGATCGGCATGGCCGACCGGATCGTCGTGATGAGCGACGGCCGGATCACGGCGGAGATGGACTGCCCGTCGGGCAGCAAGCCCACCCCGCTCGACCTCGTCAAGGAGATGGTGTGAGCACCCCCGTCATGACCAAGCCGGCGACGGACAACGCCGTCAGGGGCGGTCCCACCGTCGGTGCGCGCGTGACCGCGTTCATGCCGGTGATCGCCCTGCTCGCGCTGGTGGTCGCCCTGGCGATCGCCGACCCCGGCTTCCTCACGCAGAAGAGCCTCACGGCCGTCGTCAACACCGCGGCCCCCCTGGCCGTGCTCGCCGCGGGCGCCACGGTCGTGGTGCTGTGCGGCGGCATCGACCTGTCGGTCGCGGCGCTCGCCTCGCTGTCGAGCGTGTTCCTCGCGCTCTGGCTGCCGAGCCTGGGTGGTCTCAGCACGCTCGCGGTCGTCGGCGTGGCCGCCGCTCTCGGCGCGCTGCAGGGGGCGCTCCACGTGTTCCTGCGGATCCCGTCGTTCATCGTGACGCTGGGCGGGATGAGCATCTTCTCCGCGATCGCCCTCGTGGTGTCCGGCGCGGGCACGGTCCCGGTCGTCGACGACGCACCGATCCGCTGGGCCAACCTGTATGTCGCAGGACGGGTGCCCACCGCCGTCGTCGTCGCCGTGGCCGTCGTGGCGGTGCTCGCGATCATCATCAAGCTGACCCCGCTGGACAGCTACATCAAGGCCACCGGCTTCTCCGAGCCCGCTGCGCGGCTGGCCGGCGTGCCGGTCGACGCCGTCAAGATCGGGGCGTTCTGCGTCTCGGGAGCGTGCGCCGGGCTCGCGGCCGTGCTCCTGGTGGCCCGCAACTACAGCGGAAGCCCCACGGTCGCGGACTCGCTACTCCTGCCCGCGGTCGCAGCCATCGTCGTCGGCGGCACCGCCATCACCGGCGGCCACGGCAGCCTCTGGCGGACGCTCGCCGGTGCGCTCGTCGTCACCCTGCTCCGCGTGGGTCTCTCCACGGTAGGCGTCTCGTCGGCCTACGAGCAGATCCTCTACGGCGCGATCATCGTCGTCGCCGTGGCCCTCACCCTCGACCGATCGAAGGTCTCGATCATCAAGTAGCCGTCGTCTCTCAACCGCTCCACGTCTCTCCTGGAAGGCCACCATGTCGCTCGACACCTCCACCCTCCTGCCCGCCGTCCGCTCGTTCCTCTCGTCGCCCAAGCAGCTGCTGATCGACGGCGAGTGGATGGACGCGAAGGACGGCAAGACCTTCGCCACCGTGAACCCGTCGACCGAGGAGGTCCTGGTCCAGGTCGCGCAGGCGTCCGCCGTGGACGTCGACCGGGCCGTCTCCGCGGCGCGCAACGCGTTCGAGTCCCCCTCGCCGTGGTCCCGGTTCACGCCGCGCGACCGCTCACACCTGCTGTGGCGCATCGGCGACCTCATCGAGGCCCACGCCACCGAGCTCGCGCAGCTGGAGGCCCTGGACAACGGCAAGCGGGTCGAGGCCGCCCGGGACGGGGACGTGGCGACCGCGGCAGAGCTGTTCCGCTACTTCGCCGGGTGGGCCACCAAGATGGAGGGGACCACCATCCCGATGTCGGTGCCGGGCCGGTCCTTCCACGCCTACACGCGCCGCGAGGCCATCGGGGTCGTCGCGGGCATCGTGCCGTGGAACTTCCCGCTGCTCATGGCCTGCTTCAAGATCGTCCCGGCGATCACCGCGGGGAACACCGTCATCCTCAAGCCGGCCGAGCAGACTCCGCTGACCGCCCTGCGGCTGGGGGAGCTCCTGCTCGAGGCGGGCGTCCCCGCGGGCGTCGTGAACATCCTGCCCGGGTTCGGGGACGCGGGCGCCGCGCTGGTCGACCACCCCGGCGTCGACAAGGTCGCGTTCACGGGCAGCACCGAGGTCGGCAAGAAGATCGCCGCCGCGGCGTCGGTCAACCTCAAGAAGGTGTCGCTGGAGCTCGGCGGCAAGGCGCCCAACATCATCTTCGCGGACGCGGACCTCGACGCCGCCGTGGCCGGTGCGACGCTGGGTGGCTACTTCAACGAGGGGCAGTGCTGCGTCAACGGCTCGCGCCTCTACGTCCAGCGTGCCGTCTTCGACCAGGTGGTCGACGGCGTCGCCGCCGCAGCCCGCGCGATCACCGTGGGGGACGGCTTCGAGGTCGGCGCGCACATGGGTCCGCTGGTGTCGCAGGAGCAGTTCGACAAGGTGCTCGGCTACATCCGGGGTGCCGTCGCCGACGGGGCAGTCCTGAGCGCGGGCAGCACCGACCCCGCGCGTGATCGCGGCTACTTCGTCAGCCCGACCCTGATCACCTCGGTCACCGAGCAGATGGCGGTCCAGACCGACGAGATCTTCGGCCCGGTGGTCACCGCGATCCCGTTCGACACCGAGGACGAGGTGGTCGCAGCCGCCAACAACACCGTCTACGGCCTGGCCGCGGGCGTGTGGTCGCAGAACATCGGGACCGCCCACCGCGTGGGCGCACGGCTGCGGGCGGGCACGGTGTGGCTCAACACCTGGCACGCCGACGACGTCACGCTGCCGCGTGGCGGGTTCAAGCAGTCCGGGTGGGGTCGCGAGCTGGGCTCCTTCGGCCTGGACGACTACACGGAGCTGAAGACGGTGATCGCCGAGCTCCGCTGACCTCACCCTCACCTCCCGCCCCGCCCGCAGGCGTGGCGCAACGAGATCGAGGGTTCGGCACGAGATCGTCCGTTCGCATCCCCGATCTCGTGCCGAACCCACGGTCTCGCCTGTCCGGCGGGGATGGGCGCCGGCTATCCCAGCTCTCGGCGGGGGCGGAGGGCGGTCTCACCGACGTCGGGAGCGCCGCCGCGACCCGGCTGACCAGGGTGGTCGGGTGGCGGACGTCCTCGTGGGTGACCCGCAGCAGCCGGTAGCCCTCGTCGACGACCGCGTCGTGGCGTCGCTTCTCGCGGACGAGCTCCTCGGTGGGGCGGTCGGCATACTTCGTGCGGCCGTCGTACTCGAGCAGCACCTTCCACTCCGGCCAACCCAGGGTCGCCCAGAACGTGCCGAGCCTCGTCTGCACGGGGACCTGCGTCTGCGGGACCGGAAGGCCGGCGCGCACGAGCACGAACCGGCAGGCCGTCTCCCAGGGGGACTCGGCGCCGTCGTCGGCGATCTGCAGGACGGCCAAGCCGCGCACCGAGCCGCGACGACCCGCTGCGGCGGCCGCCCGCGCGTCGAGCTCTGCCCTGTCCAGGCCGGCGCGCAGGGCGGCGTCGAGGATGACGAGCCCGCCCAGCGGCGGCAGGCTCGTCGCGCAGTCCCATGCCGTCCGTCCGAGCGTGGTGGCGCGGATGCCGTCGAGAACGATCACGTCCTGCGGCGGCGGGTACGGAGCGTGCCGGGCGATCTGCGGCGAGCAGTCCCCGCTGGCCGACGACGGCTGGTAGACGTGGATGACGATGCCCACCTCCCACAGGGGCAGCCCGTGCAGCACGGCGGCGGAGGTGTGGCTGAAGCAGGTCGGCGCGGTGAGCCGGGCGTGGAGTCCGACCACACGGGCGAGCGCGTCGGACCGGGCGGACGAGGGACCGTCCGTCGGCACGTAGACACCCCGCGCGACCCGTCGCCACTCGCCGTCTCGCACGTGTGCGGCGACCACGGCGCGCGGGACATCGCGGGCAAGGTGCACCGCCGGGCGCGGCAGCGGGACGGGCGGGAGAGAACCTGGTCGGAGAGGCACGGCGCCGATCGTGCGGCCGACCCGCCGGCCCGGCACGCGTCGACGGGGACTGCGGTGGACGGGGCCTCGCCAGGCGGGGCGGTGGGCGGCCCGCCGAGATCGTGCGTCTGACGCCACCTCGTGCACTCGCACCCTCGATCTCGCGCGGAACCCCCGATCTCGCGGAATCGCCGCGCGCGACCCGAGCCGGTGATATCTGGTGGTTCACAGACGTGAACGTTGTCGAGCAATTGTTCACAAATCAGGACCAGGTTCTTGCACATGTGCATTCTGCGCCACTACGGTCCAAAATGACGCGGCCCGCCGGTGTGCACCGTCGGACCCGTCGCTGCGCTGTTCCGAGCCGACGACCGAGGGATCCCCAGATGAACCTGCTACGCAGATCAGCCCACGTGCGGACCGCACGTCGCCGTCGTCCGGTCCTGCGGTTCGTCGCGCTGGCGGCGGCGCTGGCGGTCGGTGTCCCGGCGATGGCCGTCGCGGCCTCCGCGGCGCCGGGGGACGACGAGACCCTCCGGGTCCTGCTCTTCTACAAGCCCAACTTCCACGCCTCGCACGTGCAGGCGCGCCAGGCGGTGCGCGAACTGGCGACCGAGCTGTCCACCGAGTACGGCAAGACCCTCGAGGTCCAGGAGACGGAGGACCCCGCGGCGTTCACCACCGCGAACCTGGCGACGGTCGACGCGATGGTGTTCGCCCAGACCGGTGGCGTGCTCTTCGACGCGGCGCAGCGGGCGGCCCTGGAGGCCTACATCCGCGGCGGTGGCGGCTTCATGGGCCTGCACTACGCCGGCTGGTCGGTGGGGCAGAGCGAGCACGACGTCAACCCGTTCTACGCCCGTCTGGTCGGCGCCATGTCGGAGGGCCACCCGGAGAACCCCGCCGTGCGTCCGGGCCGCGTCGTCGTGAGCGACGTGAACCACCCGCTGACGGCAGGCGTCCCGGCGAGCTTCACCCGCAGCGACGAGTGGTACGACTGGACGGTCAACCCCGCCCCCCACGTGCGCACGCTCCTCCTCGCCGACGAGGCCTCCTACGGCGGCGGCCGTCAGGGCACCTCGCACCCGATCACGTGGTGCCAGGAGATCGACAACGGTCGGTCCTGGTACTCGGCGATGGGCCACGAGGGCACCGCGTACGCCGAGCCGGTCATCCGCACCCAGATGCGCAACGGCCTGGCCTACGCGTCCGGCCTGGTGCAGGCCGACTGCTCGGCTCCGTCCAAGGAGGTCAACGGCGCCTGGAGCGGTGTGACGCCGTGGCCGCTGATGCCCATCAACATGGCGCTGACGTCCGACGGGACGGTGCAGTCCTTCGGGAGCGTCGGCGGCTGGGGCACGGACACCACGCCGTACGACTGGACCGGCGACAGCTCGATCTCGCAGGGCGGTCAGATGGAGGTCGACGTCTGGGACCCGGCGCAGGAGCGCACCCTGGCCAACCTGCGCAGCGGCATCCTGCCGAACACCACGTACACCGACCTGTTCTGCTCGATGCAAGTGCAGAACGCGCACGACCACTCGACGATGACCGTCGGCGGTGACGACGGCCTGGGCGGCAACGCACCCAACGACGCCGCCATCGGCGTGACCAGCTACAGCACCAACAACGGGCTGCAGAACGAGGCGCCCATGAACTTCCCGCGCTGGTACCCGACCGGCACGACGATGCCGAACGGCGACATCGTGGTGCAGGGCGGCAGCCTCCGCGGCGGACCGGGCGGACCCGGCGTGCTCACCCCGGAGATCTACACGCCGGACGACGGCAGCGGCTGGAAGACCCTCGACGGCGCCACCAGCCCGGTGGCGTACGGCGACGGCGGTGCCGACCACGCCGGCGCCGACGAGAACCGCTGGTGGTACCCGCGCGCGTTCGTGACCCCGGGCAGCGGCACGCTGTTCAACCTCAGCGGCACGCAGATGTTCGAGCTGGACCCGCAGGGCAACGGCGGCGAGGGCGAGCTCACGCTGCGCGGCACCCTGCCGGCCGGCATCGCCAACCAGGGCGCCGACGGCAACCCCGTCGGTGCGACCTCGACGGCCACCATGTACCGGCCGGGCAAGATCCTGCAGGTCGGTGGCGGCTGGTGGGCCAACGGTGGCGGTCCCGAGGGCGCGCGCGCCGCGTTCACGGTGGACATCACCGGTGGCGCGGCCACCCCGGTCATCGCAGCGACCGAGCCGATGACGTACCAGCGCCACTGGGCGACCTCGACGGTCCTGCCCGACGGCGACGTGATCGTCACCGGCGGCAGCCGCGACAACAACGGCAACGGCGGCTACGTCACGAACGCCGAGATCTGGGACCCCGAGACGGGGGAGTGGACCACCGTCGAGGCGCCGTACGAGCACGCCCGGCTGTACCACTCCGCGGCGCTGCTCCTGCCGGACGGTCGCGTGATGATCGGCGGCGGTGGTGCTCCCGGCCCGCGCAACTACACGGACGTGGAGTATTACTCGCCGGCCTACCTGTTCGACGGCGAGGAGCCGGCCCAGCGGCCGCAGATCACCGCCGCGCCCGAGGCCATCGGCTACGACGGGACGTTCGGGATCACCGCGTCCGGTGACGTCTCCCGCGTGACGCTGGTCCGCAACGGCTCGGTCACGCACGGCTTCAACAACGACCAGAACTTCCAGGACCTGCAGTTCAGCCAGGTCCCCGGGTCGGGCGAGGTCACCATCACCGCTCCGCAGGACGGCACCTACGCACCTCCCGGCGCGTACATGCTGTTCGTCTTCGACGCGGACGGCACCCCGTCGGTCGCGTCCATCGTGGACATCGACCCCGAGGTCGCGATGGACAAGCGGACCCCGCAGGTCGTCGACCAGTTCGAGTACCCGCGGCTGCCCGTCGACTGGCGCGGCGGCAACCCCGCCGCGGTCGTCGACGTGGCCGCGGGCACTGGGCGGATGACGCCGTGGACGGTCGGCACCCAGGTCCAGCTCGTGCGCGGCACCGCGCCCGGCCAGGGTGGTCTCGGACTCACCGGGTACCAGCTGGCGCTCGGCGGCTCGGGCAGCCTCGAGCGGACGCTCACGGGGCTCGAGCCCGGCAGCGAGTACCGGGTCTCGCTGCGCTACGCACGCGACAGCCGGTCGGCTGCAGGGTCGGGGCCGGGCACGGCCGCACTCTCGGTCGGTGACCTGAGCACCACGCTCACGACGGAGGCGCCCTCGCAGAGCAGCGGGGCCATCACGTTCGGCACGTACGTCGGCACGTTCACGGCCTCGGCACGCGCTGAGTCGCTGAGCCTCACCGGCGCCGGCGGCGCAGGGCTGGTGATCGACGACCTCGTCGTGATCGGCGTGGACCCGGGCGTCGGTGACGTACCCGTCCACTACGAGTTCGAGGAGGGTCAGGGCACCTCGGCAGCCAACACCGGCTCCGACGCGTCGATCGGCGCGGCGACGCTGACCGGCACCGCAGGGTGGTCGTCGTCAGGCGTCCTCGGCGGAGCGCTCGACCTGCCGGGGGGCTCGAATGCCAACGCGGTCGACCTGCCGGACAACCTGCTCCAGGGCGCGGAGAGCTTCTCCACCTCGTTCTGGGTGCGTCCGGACACCAAGGCGAGCTGGATCGGTCTGTTCCACCTGGGCGACGGGCTGGAGGGCGCGGGCAGCTTCTTCCAGATCCAGATGCAGACGCAGGCGGCCGGCAGCACCGGGCTGGCCGCCACGTTCAAGGCGAAGGGCAGCGCGCTGCAAGAACGCGTCTACGCCACCCCGCCGACGGACGTGGTGGCTGGCACGTGGAACCACGTGGCGTTCACCCGGGAGGGTGCGACGGGCACGCTGTACCTGAACGGTGCCGCGGTCGCGAGCCGGACGGACCTCACGATCGACCTGGCCGACGTCGGCCCGACGTCGAACAACTGGCTGGGCCGCAACGGGTACCCCGACCCGGCCCACGACGGGCTCATGGACGACGTGCGCCTGTACACGTCCACTCTGTCCGCGGACGACGTGTCGGCCCTGTACGACGACGGCACGGCGCTGCGGACCACGACGACGGTCACGGCCGACCCGGCCTCCCCGTCGCCGTTCGCGGAGCCGGTGGCCTTCACGGCCTCCGTCGAGGGTGAGGACGGCCAGCCCGCCGGCGGCACGGCCGCGCTGTGGGTGGACGGGACAGCCGTCGGCTCGCCGGAGACGCTGGCAGCCGGGACGGTCACGTTCCCGGAGCTCACGCTGCGCCGGGGCGACCACCAGGTCGAGGTCCGGTTCGCGGCAGCCGACGGCTGGCGCGACTCGGCCGCGACGATCGCTCACACGGTCCAGGGGCCACCCCCGGGATCGGGCGTGCCCATCCGGTACACGTTCGACGAGGGCACCGGGACCACGGCCGCCAACACCGGGCTGGACCAGTCCATCGGGTCGGCGACCCTGCAGGGTGCGGCCGGCTGGTCAGCGGAGGGCAGGTTCGGCCCCGCGCTGTCGCTGCCCGGCGGAGGCTCGGCCACGGGCAACCAGGCCAGGCTCCCGGACAACGTGCAGGACGGCATGGACGACGAGTTCAGCGTGTCCGTGTGGGCGCGGCCGGACGTCCTGCCGGCGTGGGTGCCGCTCCTGCAGATCGGGAGCAGCACGGACACGTTCTTCCTGCTGCAGTCGAACACCAACGCCGCCGGTGCCACGGGGTTCGCCGCGACCTTCAAGAAGGCCGGGGTGGCCGCCCAGGAGCGGTTGACGTTGGGGGCCGGCAACGACCTGCCGCTGAACCAGTGGACGCACGTGGTCTACACCCACAGCGGCACGACCGGGCGGATCTACTTCGACGGCGTGCTGAAGGCCACCCGCACCGACTTCACGCTCGACATGGGCGATGTCGGGGTGGCCGGCAGCACGACCGCCAACCTGGTGGGCGGCACCAGCTGGCCCGACGGACGGTTCGACGGCCTGGTCGACGAGCTCCAGCTGTTCGGGTACGCGCTGACCGAGGAGCAGATCGATGACCTGTTCGAGGGACCGCCGTCGCCCGACACGGCTCCGGTCGGGGTCGCGGACTCCTTCACGACCTCCGAGGGTGATCCCCTCACGGTCGCGGCTCCGGGCGTCCTGGCCAACGACACGGACGCCGAGGGCAGCCCGCTCACGGCGACGAACGCGACCCAGCCGGCCCACGGCACCGTCGCGCTCGCGGCTCCGGGTTCCTTCACCTACACCCCTGTGGCCGACTTCTTCGGTACGGACACCTTCACGTACACGGCGAACGACGGGTCGCTCGACTCGGCGCCGGTGGCGGTGACCATCACCGTGGAGGAGGACGTGGACCCGGGACCTGTGGCGACGACGGTCGCAGGATCGGCGGCGTCGTTCACCTACGGCTCGGCGGGTTCGGTCGTCGCGACCGTCACCCCGACCACGGCCACGGGGACGGTCGCCGTGCTCCTCGGCACCCGCACCTTCGGGTCGGGCGAGCTGTCGGCGGGGACGGTGACGATCCCGCTCGCGGCGACGTCGCTGATCCCCGGCACCCACCAGCTCACGCTGGAGTACGCCGGTGACCCGACGCACGCTCCCTCGACCGGGACCGTGGCGGTGACCGTCCAGAAGGTCACCCCGACGATGGTGGTCACCGCACCGACCGAGGTGGCGCCGGGGACGCGGCCGAGCGTGACCGTGGTGCTCTCGGCAGCGGACGGCGTCCCGGTGACCGGCTCGGTCAGGATCGACGTGGCCGGCTACAACACGGTGAGCGGCACTCTCAAGGACGGCAAGGTGGTCCTCGAGCTCGCCACGGCGACCGAGGTCGGCGTGCTGGACCTCACGGTGACGTACCGGGGGAGCAGCCTGGCCGAGCGGGTGGTGAAGAACCTCACGATCGCGGTGGCGGTCCCGACGCCACCGGCGACCACCAAGGTCACAGGGTCCGCGGCGACGTACACCTACGGCACGGCGGGGTCGGTCGTCGCGACCGTCACCCCGACCACGGCCACGGGAACCGTGACGGTGCGTCTCGGAACCCGCGTCCTCGGGTCAGGCACCCTGTCGGCGGGTAGGGCCACGATCCCGCTGCCGGCGACGTCGCTGCCGCCGGGGACGCACCAGCTCACGCTGGAGTACGGGGGCGACCCGAAGCACAAGGCGTCGGCGGCGACCGTGAAGGTGACGGTCAAGAAGGCCACGCCGACGCTCGCGGTCCAGGCGCCCTCCGAGGTGAAGGTCGGTGCGCGCCCTGTGGTGCAGGTGACCGTGTCCGCACCCGACGGGGTCCCGGTCACGGGCACGGTCGCGGTGGCTGTCGCCGGCGGGAGCTCGGTGGTCCGCACCCTCGGCGGCGGTGCGGTGGCGGTCGAGCTGGCCAGGGCGACGAAGGTCGGCGACCTCAAGGTCACGGTCACCTACCGTGGGAGCTCCGTGGCCGAGACGGTGAAGAAGGACCTCACGATCAAGGTGAGGCGCTAGCCCGACAGACGAGGCGGGCCCGGAGGATGTTCCTCCGGGCCCGCCTCGCCGTTGCTGTCTGCTCAGGCCCTGTCGTCCAGCGCGGCCACGACGCCCGCGCGGCTGGCGTCCTCGCTGGCCAGGATCCCGCCGTTGGCCACGATGTCGGGAGTGATCTCGGTGAAGACCATGCGGACGTCCTGGCGGCGTGCGCCCAGGATGTCGACCGCGCTGTCGGCCACGGCCTGGGCGAAGGCGCGGCGCTGCTCGAGCGTCCGGCCCCGGAGCAGCTCGACGGTGATGTTGGGCATGGGCGGTATCCCTCTCCTGGGTGCTTCGCGGGGAGCGTGGTCCACATGCACGACCATGGTTCGCTGATGTGAACACGGCCATCCTAGGCGGCGTGCCGCGGACGTTCAACAGTGTGGAGTCGGTTCACATCCATGACGCGTCACGACGTTCGTGCTAACGCCTCCCGCAGGCGAGCCAGCTGGTCCCGGAGCGGGAGGGGCACGCGGTCGCCGAACGTCGCGAAGAACTCCTCGGTCAGCTCGGCCTCGCGGGTCCAGGAGTCCGCGTGCACGTCGAACAGCTGTGCCAGCGCGGCGTCGTCGAGGTCGAGGCCGCGAGTGTCCAGCGCACCCGGCGAGGGCAGCAGGCCGACGGGGCTCGGCACGGCGCCGACGTCGGTGCGCAGACCCCGCGCGCGGTCGACCTGGTCGACCATCCACGCCAGCACGCGGGAGTTCTCCCCGAACCCCGGCCACAGGAACCGGCCCTGCTCGTCCTTGCGGAACCAGTTGACCTGGAAGACGAGGGGACGGTGGTCGCGGTCCAGCTCCGCCCCGATGCGCAACCAGTGCGCCCAGTGGTCGGCCATGTCGTAGCCGCAGAACGGCATCATGGCGAACGGATCGCGGCGCAGCTCACCGACCTGGCCCTCGGCGGCGGCGGTGCGTTCCGACGAGATCGTCGCGCCCATGAAGACCCCGTGCTCCCAGCTCTGCGCCTGGGCGACGAGCGGGACGTTGGTGGCGCGGCGCCCGCCGAACACGATGGCGTCCAGGGCGACGCCGGCCGGGTCGTCCCAGTCGGGCGCGATCGTCGGGCACTGCGCGGCGGCCACGGTGAAGCGGGAGTTCGGGTGGGCGGCGGGGCGGCCGGACCCGGGCGCCCAGTCCTGGCCGGTCCAGTCGACCAGGTGCTCCGGCGCCTGCGGGGTCAGCCCCTCCCACCAGACGTCGCCGTCGTCGGTGAGCGCCACGTTGGTGAAGATCGTGTCGCGGCTGATCGTCTCGATCGCCGACGGGTTGGTCGCCGCTCCCGTGCCGGGGGCGACCCCGAAGAACCCGGCCTCGGGGTTGATCGCGCGCAGCGAGCCGTCGGCGCCCGGCCGCAGCCATGCGATGTCGTCGCCGATCGTCTCGACGGTCCAGCCCGGCAGCGTGGGCACGAGCATCGCCAGGTTCGTCTTGCCGCACGCCGACGGGAACGCGGCGGCCATGTGGTACCGCCGACCGTGCGGCGACGTCAGGCGGATGAGGAGCATGTGCTCGGCCAGCCAGCCCTCGTCGCGTCCCATCACCGACGCGATCCGCAGGGCGAAGCACTTCTTGCCCAGCAGGGCGTTGCCGCCGTAGCCGGAGCCGTAGGACCAGATCTCGCGCGTCTCGGGGAAGTGGGCGACGTACTTCGTGGGGTTGCACGGCCACGGCACGTCGGAGGCGCCGCGGTCCAGGGGCGCCCCGACCGAGTGCACGGCCGGGACGAACGGCTCGCCGGCCTCGACCAGGTCGAGCACCCGTCGCTCGACCCGCGTCATCACGTGCATGCTCACCACCACGTACGGCGAGTCGGTGAGCTGGACGCCGACCTGGGACAACGGGCCACCGACCGGCCCCATCGAGAACGGCACGACGTACATGGTCCGGCCGCGCATGGCGCCGGCGAACACCACGTCGAGCTCGGCGCGCATCGCCTCCGGCTCGCGCCAGTTGTTGGTGGGTCCGGCGTCCGCCTGGTCCCGGGGGCACACGAACGTGCGCGACTCGACGCGGGCGACGTCGTCCGGGTCCGAGCGCGCCAGGTAGCTGCCGGGCCGCAGCGTCGGGTCGAGGGCCAGCAGCGTCCCGCCGGCCAGCATCTGCGCGACGAGACCCTGCCGCTCGTCGTCGGACCCGTCGCACCACACCACCGCGTCCGGCTGGAGCACCCGAGCCGCCGCGTCGACCCACTCGTGGACGTCTCCCCGCACGGCGGCCGCGCTGACGTCGGGGAGCGTGGTGGTGGGGTGGATGAGGGCGGGCGACTCGGCCAGCGACGTCATGTTCGTGATCTCCTCGGGGCGGCGGCGTATCCGTCAGACCCATCGTCACGTCAAGGACCTCCACCCTGCTGCGATCAGCACCTGTCAATTTTAGCGGTTCTTGACCTACAGTCACACCATGGCGACTGAGACCAGCGAGGACGCGAACCCGCACGGCGCTCCGGACGCGCTCACGCTGGGACGCCGCCTCCGGCACCTGCGCACCGCCCGCGGTCTGACGCTCGACGCCCTCGGGCGCCAGGTGGGCGTGACGCCGAGCCTCCTCTCACTCTTCGAGAACGGGCACCGTGAACCGCGCCTGGCGCTGCTGCGCGCACTGGCAGAGGCGCTGGGCGTCGCAGTCGCCGACCTGCTCGACGCGGAGCCCCCGTCGCGCCGGGCCGCGCTGGAGATCGCGCTCGAGCGTGCGCAGCGGTCCGCGGGCTTCGAGCGGCTCGCGCTGCCCGCCGTGCGGCCCGGTCGCTCCCTGCCCCTGCCCGTGCTCGAGCACCTGGTCGGCCTGCACGCCGAGCTGGCCCGGCGCGACCTCGAGGCCGTCGCGACGCCGGAGGAGGCCCGCCGCGCCAACACCCAGATCCGGCTCGAGCGACAGCAACGGGACAACTACCTGCCGGAGATCGAGCGGGTGGCCGAGGCGATGGCCCGCAGGGCGGGGTACTCCTCGGGTGCGCTCACGCACCGTGCGGTGTCGCGGATGGCCGAGCAGCTCGGGTTCGCCATCATCCACACGGACGACCTGCCGAGCTCCACCCGGACCGTCACGGACCTCGAGCACGGTCGGGTCTACCTGCCGCTGGCGTCGATCCCGGGCGGGCACGGGCTGCGCTCGCTCGCGCTGCAGGCCATCGCGCACCGCGTGCTGGGGCACGAGCGACCCACCTCCTACGACGTGTTCCTGCGCCAGCGGATGGAGATCACCTACTTCGCCTCCTGCTGCCTCATGCCGGAGACGGCCGCCGTCGAGCACCTCCAGCAGGCCAAGAAGGACAAGGACCTGGCGATCGAGGACCTGCGGGACGCGTTCGGGGTCACCCACGAGGCCGCCGCACAGCGGTTCACCAGCCTGGCGACCCACCACCTGGGCATCCCCGTGCACTTCGTGCGGATCGGCGGCGACGGTGCGATCTACCGCGCCTACGCGAACGACGGGCTCCCGCTCCCCACGGACGTGACGGGCGCGATCGAGGGCCAGCTGGTGTGCCGGAGCTGGGGGGTGCGGCGGGCCCTGACCCGGCGCGACCGCACGTCGGAGTCCTACCAGTACACCGACACCCCGGCGGGCACGTTCTGGTGCTCGACGCAGACGGGCTCCGGCACGACCGGCCAGATGGCCCTCACGGTGGGGGTGCCGTTCACGTCCGCGACCTGGTTCCGGGGCCGGGACACCAAGGTCCGCCACCAGTCGACCTGCCCGGACGCGGCCTGCTGCCGTCGTCCGCCGGCGTCGGCGGTCGCCCGCTGGCAGGACGCGTCGTGGCCCAGCGCGCGGATCCACCAGCAGGTGTTCACCGCGCTGCCCACCGGAGCGTTCCCCGGGGTGGACGCCCGGGAGGTGTTCGCTTTCCTCGACCGGCACGCCCCTCAGCGGGGTGGCGAGAGCCAGGCCTGAGCCGGGACCTCAGCGGTCCGCCTCCGCCAGCAGCGCTGCCGCCGTGGTGCCGCCCGGCGGCAGGCCAGCAGTCGACGCGAGGCGGGCACGTCTCTGCAGGACCGCGTTCACCGGCGTGGCCACGCCATGGAGCCTGCCCAGCAGGACGATCTCCCCGTTGAGGTGGTCGGACTCGATCGAGCCGGTGCCGCGCACCAGGGACTGCCAGGTCGACCCGCCGCCGCGCTCGCGGCCGGGCAGCGGCTCGACGCGGAACCCGCTGCGCGCGGCGTCGTGCGCGGCGTCGTCGAGCGTGGTGATGCCGGCGGCGCGCAGGACTGCCCGGCCCTCGGCGTCCGCGCGGGCGGCCAGAGCGCGGCTGTCGTCGTCCCGGAGCGAGCCGCACAGGGCCTCGACGGCGTTGGCGAGGTTGGTGAGCAGCTTCGTGTACTTCCAGGCCATGACGTCCGCAGCCACGGGTGCGCGGAACCCGGCGTCGACGAGATCGCCCGCGTAGCCGGAGAGCAGCCCGTCACCGGGCGCGGGCGGGGTCGCCGCGTGGCCGACGGTGAGGATGCCGGGCACGGGGACCCCTCCGGCCGACACCCTGCCCGGCTCGAGGTAGGTGGCGGGCAGCCAGACGCACATGGCGATCACGCGGGCGAACCGCCGCAGGGCGGCCCGCTCGTTGTCGACGCCGTTCTGGGCGCAGACCACCGCGAGCCGTTCCGCGGCCGTCCCGCCGCCGGCGACCGGCCGATCGGACCAGGCGGCGAGGGCGTCGGCGGTGTCCTGGCTCTTGACGGCGAGGACCAGCACGTCGTCCGGCCGCAGGTCGACCTCCTGGTGACCCGACGCCACCGCGGGCCTCACGCGGACCGTCCCCGCAGCGGTCGCCACCTCGAGCCCCGCGGCGCGCACGGCGTCGAGCTGCGCTCCGCGGGCGACCAGCACGACGTCCTTGCCGGCGCTCGCCAGGAGCCCGCCGATGACGCCGCCGACCGCACCTGTCCCGATGATGATGTGACGCACCGGCCCACCGTACGGACGCGCGTCGGGTACGTCACACTGCCCATCGCCTGGACGGGCAGGCAGGCGTCGGCGTCGGTGGCCTAGTTTTGGCCCGTGACCGCACCTGTTTCCCCGAGCGACGCCGCGCACGCCCCCGCCCCGAGCCCGGTGAGCCACGAGGTCCCCGAGCCCATGCGCAACGACGTCCGCGTCCTGGGCGAGTTCCTCGGGCGCGTGCTGCGCGAGGCCGGTGGCGAGGACCTGCTCACCGACGTCGAGCGGCTGCGCGAGCTGGCCATCCGGGCCCACAACGGGCCGGACGCCGACGCGCTGGCGCAGGCCGAGGACCTGGTCGCCGGGTTCACGCACACCCGGGCCGAGGAGGTCGCCCGGGCGTTCACGTGCTACTTCCACCTGGCCAACACCGCGGAGGAGTACCACCGCGTGCGTGTGCTGCGGGAGCGTGAGGCCAACCTGCAGCCGCACCACCTCGCCCCGGACGACTCGCTTCCCGCGGCGGTGGCGCAGCTGGCCGACGAGGTCGGGGAGGACGTCGCCCGCCAGCGGCTGGCCGACCTCGAGTTCCGGCCGGTGTTCACGGCGCACCCCACCGAGGCGCGCCGTCGGGCGGTGTCCAGCTCGATCCGCCGGATCGCGGAGCTCGTCGCGGAGCGCGACCTGCGCTACGTGGGCGGGATGTCCCTGGCGGAGAACGACCGGCGCCTGCTCGCCGAGATCGACACCCTCTGGCGCACCGCGCCGCTGCGCGAGGCCAAGCCGTCGGTGCTGGACGAGGTCCGCACGGTGCTCAACGTCTTCGAGACGACGCTCGCCGACGTGCTGCCGGCCGTCTACCGGCGGCTGGACGACTGGCTGCTGGCCGACGCCGCGGGCACCACCGCGCCGGCGGTGCGGCCGTTCGCCCGGCTCGGGACGTGGATCGGCGGCGACCGGGACGGCAACCCGAACGTCACGGCAGAGATCACCGAGGCGGCCGCCGCGATGGCCTCCGAGCACGCGCTGCTCGAGCTGGAGTCCTCCGCGCGGCGCACCGCCCACGGGCTGACGCTGGACGCGTCCGGCACGCCGGCGTCGGCCGAGCTGGGCGCGCTGTGGCAGAAGCAGCGTGGGCTGTCGGCCCCGCTCGCCGCGCGCATCGCCGGCGACGCACCCAACGAGCCGCACCGGCGGGTCGTCTACTTCCTGGTCGAGCGCATCGCCGCGACGCGCACGCGCAACGCCGACCTCGCGTTCGGTGCCGCCACGGAGCTGGAGGCCGACCTCGCCGTCGTGCAGCGCTCGCTCGCGGAGGCAGGCGCCAGCCGGGCCGCGTACGGCGACCTGCAGCGGCTCATCTGGCAGGTTCAGACCTTCGGGTTCCACCTGGCCGAGCTCGAGGTGCGCCAGCACTCGCAGGTGCACGAGGGGGCGTTGACCGACCTGCGCGCCCACGGGATCGAGGGCAAGCTCGAGCCGCGCACCGTCGAGGTGATCGACACGTTCCGCTCCATCGCGGCCGTGCAGCGGCGCTTCAGCGTGCTGGCGGCCCGCCGCTACATCGTGTCCTTCACGCGGTCGGCGGAGCACCTGGCGGCCGTCTACGAGCTGGCCGAGCTCACGTTCGCCGGCATGGACGCGCCCGTCATCGACGCGATCCCGCTGTTCGAGACGTTCGCCGACCTCGAGGCCGCCGTCGAGATCCTCGACGGGGCGCTCGCCCTGCCGCAGGTGCAGCGGCGCCTCGCGGAGAACGGTCGCCGCTTCGAGGTCATGCTCGGGTACTCCGACTCGTCCAAGGACGTCGGCCCCGTCTCGGCGACGCTGACGCTGGACACCGCGCAGCGCCGGATCACCGAGTGGGCCCGCCGCAACGACATCGTCCTCACGCTGTTCCACGGGCGCGGCGGGGCGCTCGGCCGCGGCGGCGGCCCCGCCAACCGCGCGGTCATGGCGCAGCCGCCGGGGTCGGTCGACGGCCGGTTCAAGCTGACCGAGCAGGGTGAGGTCATCTTCGCCCGCTACGGCGACCCGGTGATCGCGGCCCGGCACATCGAGCAGGTGGCGGCGGCGACGCTGCTGGCCGGGGCCCCCTCCGTCGAGCGGCGCAACGCGGCGGCCACCGAGCGGTTCACCGCCCTGGCCGCGCAGCTGGACGAGACGTCGCGCGTCCGCTTCCACCAGCTGGTCAAGGCCGAGGGCTTCCCCCAGTGGTTCGCCGAGGTCACCCCGCTCGAGGAGGTCGGCATGCTGCCGATCGGCTCGCGCCCGGCGCGCCGCGGACTGTCGGTGGAGTCGCTCGACGACCTGCGGGCGATCCCGTGGGTGTTCTCCTGGTCGCAGGCCCGGATCAACCTGGCCGGCTGGTACGGGCTGGGCACCGCCCTGGAGACCGTCGGCGACCTGACGGAGCTGCGGGAGGCGTACGCGCAGTGGCCGCTGTTCGCCACCATGATCGACAACGTCGAGATGTCGCTGGCCAAGACCGACGAGCGCATCGCCGAGCGGTACCTGGCCCTGGGTGACCGGGACGACCTGGCGGGGCAGGTGCTCGACGAGATGGCCCTGACCCGCACGTGGGTCCTGGCGATCACGGACAGCGAGGCCATCCTGTCGCGTCGGCGCATCCTGGGCCGTGCCGTGCAGCTGCGCAGCCCGTACGTCGACGCACTGTCGCTGCTGCAGCTGCGCGCGCTGCGGGGCCTGCGCACGGGTGACGCGGCCGAGCAGGCCGACGACCTGCGTCGGCTGCTGCTGCTCACCGTGAACGGCGTCGCGGCCGGCCTGCAGAACACCGGCTGACGCTCAGGGCCCGGTGGGTCCGAATCGTTCGGTCCGGATGCGCTCGGGGTCGTGACCGAGGTCGACCAGCGTGTCGGCGACGTTCTCCACGAACGGCGTCGGCCCGCAGACGAACACGTGCGCGCGCTCGTCGGGCGGGAAGCACGCGGCCTCGAGCAGCCCGGGGTCGATCCGTCCCACCCGCCCGGTCCACCCGTCCGGCCCGCGTCGGGTCCACACGCGGGTGATGCCGACCTCCGCGTCCAGCGACGCCAGCTCGTCGGCGTAGAGGGCGTCCTGCGGCGTGCGGACCGAGACGGCCAGCCGGAACGGCGCCACGCTCCGGGCGAGCCGGCGTGTGCGGAGCATCGACATGAGCGGGACCAGGCCGGAGCCGCCGCCGATCAGCTGCACCGGGTGCGGGTCCGTCGGGTGCCACACGAACCAGTGGCCGACCGGTCCGCGCAGCTCGAGCTCGTCGCCCACCTGCAGGTCCTGCGTGAGGTAGGGCGACACCTCGCCGTCGTCGACCACCTGGACGGTGAGCGCGATCCGGCTGCTGTGCCCTGTCGGGTCGGGTGGCACGCCGGGCAGCCCCATGGTGCCGGGGGAGGCCAGCGAGTAGGACCGCTGCGTCGAGTAGCCGTCCTCGGCCGTCAGGCGGACGTCGACGTGCTGGCCGGCCAGGGCGCCGCGCCAGCCGGGCACGTCGAGCTCGAGGGTCATGGCGGTCGGGGTCTCGGCGGTCCGGGCGACGAGGGTGCCGACCATCCAGGGCAGGGCGTACAGCTCAGCGGCGGGGGAGTCGTCCTGCGGTAGGGCAGCCACGCTCAGTCGCCCCAATACCGCTGCTCCTTCCACGGGTCGCCGTACGCGTGGTAGCCGAGCCGCTCCCAGAACCCCGGCGAGTCCTGGGTCAGGAGATCGAGGCTGCGCACCCACTTGGCCGACTTCCAGAAGTACAGGTGGGGGATGAGCAGGCGGGCGGGGCCGCCGTGCTCGGGGGGCAGGGGTGCGCCGTCGTACTGGTAGGCGATCCACGCCTTGCCGCCGCGCAGGTCGGCCAGCGGGACGTTCGTGGTGTACCCGCCGTCGCAGTGCGCCATCACGTACTGCTCCTCGGGCGACACCCCGACGCCCTCGAGCAGGGTGTCCAGCGAGATCCCGCGCCACGCGGAGTCGAGCTTGGTCCACTTGGTGACGCAGTGGATGTCCTTGACGACGTCGTCGTGCGGCAGGCTCGTCAGCTCCGCCCACGTCCAGCTGGCCCGAGGAGCGCCGCCCGCGGTGATCGAGAACGTCCACGTGGACAGGTCCGCGCGCGGTGTCGGGCCGGCCGACAGGACGGGGAACCCGCGCTCGAGGTACTGGCCGGGCGGGATGCGCGGATCGACCTCGCGCTTGCCGCGGAACCCGCGGGAGATGATCGCCATCAGAGGGCCGTCAGCTGGGACATGGTCGCTCCCGGGGGGTGGTGGACGCTGCGCCTCATCATGGGGCCGCGCTCGGCGTGAACGCCAGAGGCCGGTCCGACATGTCGGACCGGCCTCTGGGCTGCTCAGGGTGTGCGTCAGCCGCGCGAGTAGACCACGCGGGGGCCGCCGGAAGCCGCACCGGAACCGCCGCTGCTGCCGCGACCGCTCCCACCGCGACGACGACGCTGACCGGATGCGCCGGCCGTCGCAGCGGCGGCCGGGGCCGCTCCACGGCCGCGGCCACGTCCGCGACCACCGCCGCCCCCGCCACCACCGGTGCTGGCGGACACGGGCGGGGCGACGTACGTCACGTGCGCGGCGACCTCGCCGACGAGGCGCGTGAGCGTCGCGTCACCGGGGAAGACGGGCTTGGGGGTCGCGGTGATCTTCGCGGCGCGGGTCAGCGCGCGCACGTCGCCGCGCTGCTCGGGCAGGACGATGGTGACGACGTCGCCGCCCGACCCGGCACGCGCCGTGCGGCCCGAGCGGTGCAGGTAGGCCTTGTGCTCGGCCGGCGGGTCGACGTGCACGACGAGCTCGATGTCGTCCACGTGGATGCCGCGCGCGGCGATGTCGGTGGCGACGAGCACCCGGACGGCGCCGGAGGAGAACGCCTCGAGGTTGCGCTCGCGGGCGCCCTGGGCCAGGTTGCCGTGCAGGTCGACGGCGGGGATGCCGTCCATCGTCAGCTGCTTGGCCAGCTTCTTGGCCTGGTGCTTGGTGCGCATGAAGAGCAGGCGGCGGCCGGTGCCCGAGGCGAGGTGGTGCACGACCTGCTTCTTGGCGTCGGCGTCGCGGACCTCGAAGAGGTGGTGGGTCATGGCGGCGACGGGCGAGTCCGCACCATCGACGGAGTGCTCGACCGGCGAGGTGAGGTAGCGCTTGACCAGCTGGTCGACGCCGTTGTCCAGGGTGGCCGAGAAGAGCAGGCGCTGGCCGGCCTTCGGCGTCTTGTCCATGATGCGCTTGACGCCGGGCAGGAAGCCGAGGTCGGCCATGTGGTCGGCCTCGTCGAGGACGGTGATCTGCACGTCGTCGAGCGTGAGGGCCTTCTGGCTGAGCAGGTCCTCGAGGCGGCCGGGGCAGGCAACGACGATGTCCACGCCGCCGTTGAGCGCCGACGTCTGCTTGCCCTGCGAGACGCCGCCGAAGATGACGGTCGTGTTCAGGCCGAGCACCTTGGCCAGCGGTGCGATGGTCGCGTCGATCTGCGTGGCGAGCTCGCGGGTCGGGGCGAGCACCAGGGCGCGGGGGCGGCGGGCGGCCTTGCCCTTGCCCGCGGTGGCGGCGAGGCGCACGACGAGCGGCAGCGCGAACGCGAGGGTCTTGCCGGAGCCCGTGCGGCCGCGGCCGAGGACGTCGCGGCCGGCCAGGGAGTCGGGCAGGGTGGCGGTCTGGATGGGGAAGGGCGAGGTGATGCCCTGGGCCGTCAGCGCGGTGCACAGGGCAGTGGGCACGCCAAGTTCAGCGAACGAAGTCATAGATAGAGCCTCTCGGGGCTTGGTCGGGGTCCGCCGCCAGAGCAACCAGAGCGAGTGCTCCGGGGGACCTCCACGACGCGGGGCGCGCAGGTTCGCGCAGCCCTTGATGTCCCCACCCTCTCACACGCTGCTCATCGCGGGGGCTCGCGGTGGCGAGCATCACAAGGGACGATCGGTCCGGACAGCGCCGGCACCTGGAGGAACGCACCGCGATGACCAGCCCCGTGATCGCCTCTGCGCATGCCCTGGTCAAGGTCTACGGCACGGGGTCGACGACCGTCCGAGCCCTGGACGGTGTCGACGTCGACCTGGTCCGGGGCGAGCTCACGGCGATCATGGGACCGTCCGGCTCGGGCAAGTCGACGCTCATGCACTGCCTGGCGGGACTGGACCGGCCGACGTCGGGGACGGTGGTGGTCGACGGCGAGACCGTGAGCGCCATGAGCGAGCGACGCCTGACCGCGCTGCGGCGCACGCGGGTGGGGTTCGTGTTCCAGGCGTACAACCTGGTGCCGACGCTGACCGCCCTGGAGAACATCACGCTGCCCCTGGACATCGCCCGCCGGCGCGTCGACCAGGACCACCTCCGGCTCGTCGTCGAGACGCTGGGGCTCGGGGACCGGCTGGGGCACAAGCCGAACGAGCTCTCCGGGGGGCAGCAGCAGCGGGTCGCGTGCGCGCGCGCCCTCGTCGCCCGCCCCGCGGTGGTCTTCGCCGACGAGCCGACGGGCAACCTCGACAGCACGTCGGCCGCCGAGGTGCTCGGCTTCCTGCGCAGCAGCGTGGACGACCTCGGGCAGTCGGTCGTCATGGTCACCCACGACCCGACGTCCGCCGGCTACGCGCACCGCGTGCTGTTCCTCGCGGACGGGCGGCTGGTGGGCGAGCTGCGGGACCCGACCGCGGACACCGTCCTGACCGCCCTCACCGCCCTGCGCGCCGGCGTCTGATGGTCCGCGTCGCGCTGCGCGGGGTGCGGGCGCACCTGGTGCGGTTCTGCCTGTCGGTGCTCGCCGTGGCCCTGGGGGTCGCGTTCGTCGCGGGCACGTTCGCGCTGCGCACCATGCTCGGCTCCACCTTCACGGACATCGTGGCGACGACGACCCTCGGTGACGCGTACGTCCGCGGCGCCGAGCCGGCCGGCGGCACGGGCGGCCCCGACCGGATCAGCCCCGACGTGCGCAACCCGGTGCCGCTGACGCTCGTCGACGAGCTCGAGGCGGTCGAGGGCGTCGCCGCGGCGCTGCCGGACGTGCAGGGCCCGCTCGTGCTGGTCGGTGCCGACGGGACCGCCGTGCAGAGCACGCAGGCGCCCAGCTTCGGCTTCGCCTACGACCCGCGCGACCGGGCGGTGGACCTGGTCGACGGCCGGGAGCCGCGGGGTCCCGACGAGATCGCCGTGGAGTCGGCGACGCTCGTCGCGTCCGGGCTGGCGCTCGGCGACGCCACGCGGGTGGTCGTCGGCGGGGAGGTGCGCCCGGTGACCGTGGTGGGGGAGATGGGGCTCGGCGCCGCGCTGGCCGGTGCCACGGTGGTCTTCCTCGACCCCGCGACCGCCGCGGCCGCGTTCGCCCCGGACGGCACGGTCGCCACCATCTCGGTGCTGGCCGACGACGGGCTCACCGAGCACGAGCTGGTGGACCGGATCGCGTCGGTGGCGCGGGCGTCGGCCGTGCCCGCGGAGGCGGTGACCGGGGACGAGGTCCGCGAGCGGGCCACCCAGGACATCCTGTCGATCCTCGGGTTCATCACCACGTTCCTGCTCGTGTTCGCGGGGATCTCGCTGTTCGTCGGCGGGTTCATCATCGCCAACACGTTCTCCATGTGGGTCCGGCAGCGGACGCGGGAGCTCGCCCTGCTGCGCGCGGTCGGCGCGTCGCCGCTGCAGGTGTTCAGCTCGATCGTGCTGCAGGCGGCCATCGTCGGGGTCGTCGGCGCGGTGCTCGGCGTCGCCGGGGGCCTCGGGCTGGTCGTCGTGCTCCGCGCGGTGCTCGGCCGGTTCGGCATGGAGCTGACCGGGCGGGTGCCGCTGGACGGGTTCACGCTGGTGGTCTCCGTGCTGGTCGGCACGCTCGTGAGCGTGCTTGCCGCCGCCGTGCCGGCCCGCCGCGCCGCGCTGGTCCCCCCGGTCGAGGCGCTGCGCGACGAGGTGTCGCTGCCGGAGCGGTCGCTGGTCCGCCGGGCGGTCGCCGGGTCCACGCTCGTGGTGCTCGGGGTCGGCGCTGTCGTGCTGGCGCTGCTGCGGCCCACTGCGGACCGTGCCGACCTGCTGCTCGGGTGCGGCGCGGGGGCGGTCGTGCTCGGGGTCCTGGCGGCGTCCCCGGTGCTGGCGCGCGGCTTCCTGCGGGTGGCGTCGATCCCCGTCGCCCGGTGGCGGCCCGTGGGACCGCTGGCGCGGGGCAACGTCACCCGGAACCCGCGCCGCACCGCGAACACCGCGGGGGCGCTGATGATCGGGATGGCGCTGGTCGGTGCGGCGGCCGTGATCGCGGCGACCACGCAGGCCTCGACCAGCGCGATCGTCGCGCGCGAGGCGACGACGGACTACATCCTGCGCGGTGCCGCCCAGGGCACGGTGCCGGAGCAGGCGGTGGCGGACGTCCGCGCGCTGCCCGACGTCCGGGCGGCCGACACGTTCGCCACCGCGAACGTGCTCGTCGACGACTCCGCCTTCGCCGTCACAGGGATCGACCCGACCGCCGTCGGTCGGAGCATCCGCACCGAGGTGGTCGAGGGAGACTTCCCCGGCGCGCTCGCGGCCGGCGAGGTCGCGGTCCAGCGGACCACCATGGACGACGAAGACTGGTCCCTCGGCCAGGACCTCACGCTCGTGGGGTCGTCCGCCCGGGAGACCGTACGGATCGGCGCGGTCATCGACTCGCCCGCGTTCGGCGTCCCGTTCGTCGTCTCGCAGCAGCTCCTGGACACCCTCCTGCCCCCGGACGAGCAGCGGCTGACGGCCGCGTTCGTCACGGCGGTCGACGGCGCCGACGTCGCGGGGCTGCGCGCGCAGCTCGCCGACGCCGTCCGGCCGTACGTGGTGGTGTCCGTCATGGACAGCGAGGAGTTCGTGTCCGACCTCGCGGAGCAGGTGGACCGCGTGCTCGTGATCCTCTACGCGCTGCTGGGGCTGTCGGTCGTCATCGCTGTGCTGGGCATCGTGAACACCCTCGCGCTGTCGGTCATCGAGCGCACGCGGGAGATCGGGCTGCTGCGCGCGGTGGGCCTCGGCCGGCTCCAGCTGGGCACCACGATCACGCTCGAGTCCGTGCTCACCGCCGTCTTCGGGACGACGGTGGGACTGGTGATGGGGGTCGCCCTGGCCGCCACGCTGCCGACCGTCTTCGCGGACGTCGGGCTGCGCACCCTAGCCGTCCCGTGGGCCAGCCTCGCGCTCATGCTCGCGCTCGCGGTGGTGGTCGGGGTGGTCGCGGCCCTGTGGCCCGCCGTCCGGGCGGCGCGTCTGCCCGTGCTCGACGCCGTGACCACCGAGTGACCGATAGCCTCGGAGGGTGAGCGACACGGGGTACGGCGACTTCGAGTTCGAGCGTCGCTTCTGGGCGCGGGACGTCCCGGCGGACCTGCTGGACGCCTCGCCGGCCCTCATCGTCCAGAGCTACGTCCTGGCCGACGAGGGCTTCGCCATCCGGGTCCGCGTGCAGGCGACGGTCGAGGGGCTCCGGCTCGAGCCCGGTCTGGACGAGCTCGCGATCCTCGACCGGTACGCCGACCGCATGGACTTCTGCGCGATCACCGTCAAGGGGCCGATGAACGAGGGCACCCGGTACGAGGCCGAGCGCGAGCTGGACGTGTCGGTCGGCCTCGAGCTGGTGCGCCGCGGTGGCGCGCGGGTGGCCAAGACCCGGCACTCGGTGTGGCTGGGCGACGACGGCTGGGTGGTCGACACGTTCGCCGGCGGGAACGCGCCGCTGCTCGTCGCTGAGGTCGAGCGCGGCGGTCCGGTCACCGACCTGACCATCCCGGCGTTCTGCGTCACCGAGGTGACGTCCGACCCGCGCTTCTCCAACGACGCGCTCGCGTCCCGGCCGTACGGGTCGTGGGCCGGGGCGTTCGAGGCCGAGCTGGCCGCGAGCGGCCCGCGGTTCCTGCAGAGCCTGGGCCACAACCACCGCCCGCCCGAGCCCGGTTCCGACTAGCGCATCCAGGCGCGGTGGCCCCGCCGGGTCGCCCGGCGCAGCGGCCGGCTCGCGGACTCCTCCGCCGCGTCGCCCGCCACCTGCTCGAGCGCGTGCAGGCGCCCGTAGGTGAACGTGCTCTCGCCGTCGAGCTCGGCCTGGTGGGCGAGCCGGCGCAGGGTCTCCAGCCGGGTGACCGCGTCGTGCTGGGTGCCCAGGACCTCCTGCACCCGGTG
>NZ_CAURTV010000020.1:0-43661 GCF_963527515.1 uncultured Cellulomonas sp.
GGTTCGGGGTCGGCCGCGCGACGGCGGCGGACGCCGTGGCGCCCGTGTCCGCGGCGGGCACCTACCCGTTCACCGGCACGCACCAGGCCGGCATCGTCACCCCCGCGCAGGACCGGCTCTACCTCGCCGCGTTCGACCTCACGACGACGTCCCGCGACGAGCTGGTCGAGCTGCTGCGCCGGTGGACGACCATCGCCGCCCGGCTCACGCAGGGCCTCTCGGCGGGGCCGTTCGGTCCGGCGTCGGGACCGTACGACGCGCCGCCGGACGACACCGGCGAGGCCGCCGACCTGTCCCCGGCGGGGCTGACGATCACGTTCGGCCTCGGCCGCTCCCTGTTCGTCGGCACCCCGGGCCCGGACGGAGCGCCCGGCCAGGACCGCTTCGGCCTGGCCGGCCGGCTCCCCGGCGGCCTCGTCGACCTCCCGCACTTCGCCGCCGACGACCTCGATCCGGCCCGCAGCGACGGCGACCTCGTCGTGCAGGCGTGCGCCGACGACCCGCAGATCGCGGTGCACGCCATCCGGAACCTGTCGCGTGCGGCGTTCGGCTCGGCGACGATCCGCTGGACGCAGCTCGGGTACGGGCGGACGTCGTCCACGAGCACCGAGCAGCGCACCCCGCGCAACCTGTTCGGCTTCAAGGACGGCACCGCCAACGTCAAGGCGGAGGAGGCCGACGCGCTCGCCGAGCACGTGTGGGTGCCCGCGAGCGCCGCTGCCGCCGACCACCAGGCCGGCATCGACTCCGGGTGGCTCACCGGCGGGTCGTACCTGGTGGCACGCCGGATCCGGATGCGCATCGAGACGTGGGACCGCACCTCCCTGCGCGAGCAGGAGACCCTCGTCGGCCGCACGAAGGGTGAGGGTGCCCCGCTGTCGGGCGGGACCGAGTTCAGCGAGCCGGACTTCGCGAAGGAGGGCCGGGGCGGCGCGCCGCTCATCGCCGTCGACTCCCACGTGCGGCTGGCCCACCCGTCCTCGAACGGCGGCGCCCGCATGCTCCGCCGTGGGTACAACTTCACCGACGGCAACGACGCGCTCGGCCGGCTGGACGCGGGCCTGTTCTTCCTCGCGTTCGTGCGGGACCCGCGCACCCACTACATCCCGATGCAGGCCGCGCTGTCCCGCGACGACGTGCTTATGGAGTACCTCACCCACACGGGTTCGGGGCTGTTCGCGGTGCCGCCCGGCGTGCCCGACGGCTCCCTGGTCACCGGCGCCGACGGCACACCCGTGACGACGGACGACAGCCCCTTCGTCGGTGAGCAGCTCTTCGCCTGACCACCGGGGTACTGTCGCGCGCGTGACGACCACTCCCCCCGCCGGCACCCCCGTGCGGACACCCCCCGACGCCGGCACCCCGACACGTGTGTGGCTCGTCGCGCTGCTCACGGTGATGTGCCTCGAGCTGGTCCGGGCCAGCGGTCCGCTGCTGGACCGGGCGTTCGCGGCCGGGGTGGTCCAGGCCGCGGTCACGGCGCTCGGCACGTATGCCTGCGCGGGCCTGGTCGCCGCCCTGCTGCTGGTCGCGCTCCGCCGGCCCTCCGGCTCGCCGGACGCGCGCACGCTGCTGGTCGGAGCCGCCGTGCTCGCCGTGCTGCGCCTCACCGTCCAAGCCCTCGACGGCGGCGCCCTGGTCGTCGTGGGCCTGCTGGCGGTCGCCGTGGCGGTGGGTGTGCTGACGCTCGCGGTCTCGTTCGTCGCCGGCCGCCCCGCGGGAGGCCGACAGGCGGCCATCGGGCTCGTGCTCGGCTGCGGGCTGTCCGCCGGTCTGCAGCTGGTGCTCGGCACCTGGGACGCCGTGTGGCGCGACGGAGGGGTCGGCTGGCTGGTCGCGGCAGTCCTCGCGGTGGGGGTCGTGGTGACCGCCCGCGGGCTCGTCGCGTTCACGGCCTCGTCGGCGTCGGAGGCGACCGGACGGCCGCGCCGGCTCTGGGTGCTCGGGCTGTTCCTCGCGCTCGCCGCGATGATCGTCGCCAACCCCGCCTTCGTGGCCTCGCAGTCCGGGGTCGCGCTCGGCTGGGCGGGGCTCGTGGTCGTCGTCGCCAACGCCCTGGGCGCCTGGACCCTCCTGCGGCCGGACCCCTGGTCCGCCGGCGTGCGGGTGGGTGCCGCCGTGCTGCTCGTCGCGGGTGCCGCCTGCGCGCTGTGGCTCACCGGCATCGCCGCGCTGGTGGCCGTGGTCGTGCTCCAGCTCGCGCTCGGCATCGTCCTGTCCGCGGCGCTCAGCGCGCACCGTCCGGCGCCCCGCGGGATCACCCGCACGGGCGCCGCGACGCTCGTCGTCGGACTGGGGACCATCGGCCCGCTGCTGCTCTACATGCTCGACTACGACGTCCCCCTGCCGGTCGACAACGTCTGGGTGATCGTGCTGGCCGCCACCGGGCTGGCACTGTCCGGCCTGCGCCGGCGCACCCCCGGTGCGGTGCCCGCACTGACCAGCCCCGACCGGCTCCCCCGCCGTGCCAGCTCCGTGCGCCTGATGGTCCTGCCCGCGCTCGTCCTCGGGGTCGTCGGGCTCCTGCCCTCCACCACGAGCACCACGGGCGCCGAGGTGCCCGCCCGCGCGGACGAGTCGCCGCTCACGCTCGTGGACTGGAACCTGCACTACGGCGTCTCGCCGCTGACCGCCGTCGACCTCGAGGGCATCGCGGCGACGATCGAGGAGGAGGACCCGGACGTCGTCACGCTGCAGGAGGTCAACCGCGGATGGGTGTTCGGTGGCGGCACCGACATGGCCACCTGGCTGGCGCACCGGCTCGGCATGACCGTGCGCTTCGCGCCCGCCGCGGACCACCAGTTCGGCAACGCGGTGCTGGCCCGCTCCGAGCTGACGGACGTCGTCGTGCACCGGCTGCCCTACGGCGCCGGACCGCAGAGCCGGTCCGCCCTGTGCACCACCCTGACCACCGCGGACGGGACCGAGCTGCGCGTCACGTCGATCCACACCCAGCACCGCGAGGCGAACACCCCGACCCGCCTGGAGCAGCTGGAGGCGCTCGCGGACGCCGAGC
This sequence comes from uncultured Cellulomonas sp., assembly GCF_963527515.1. Classification (NCBI taxonomy): domain Bacteria; kingdom Bacillati; phylum Actinomycetota; class Actinomycetes; order Micrococcales; family Cellulomonadaceae; genus Cellulomonas; species uncultured Cellulomonas sp. The sequence goes on from NZ_CAURTV010000020.1 coordinate 3,017, forward strand.
CGGTGACGTCGCCCGCGCTCCTGGCCGGTGACCTCAACGCCGAGCCGGGCTGGCCGGAGATCGAGCTGCTCGAGTCCGAGGGCTGGGAGCCTGCCGACTCCGAGATGCTCACCTCGCCGGCCGACCGGCCGACCGCCAAGATCGACTGGGTCTTCGGCCAGGGAGTGACGTTCGTCCGCGGGTTCGTGTGGACCACCCCGCTGTCCGACCACCGCCCGCTGTCCGCGGAGCTGACAGTCGACTGACGCAGGCCCGTCGACCCCCGCACCACCAGCTCGACGCCGAGGTGGACCCACGAACCGGTGCGACCGCCCGTTTGTCCGCCGCTCCACCCGAGAGGACCCTCGATCACATGACCCGGCAGCCCCTGCCCGCCCGACCGCTCGCCGACCCCCGCGCGGTGGTCGTCGGCCCGCAGTACCGGATCACGGTGCTGACGGACGGGCTGGTGCGGCTCGAGCACTCCGCCGACGGGGTGTTCGAGGACCGGGCCTCGACCTTCGCCCTCAACCGCGAGCTGCCGGTGCCGGACTTCCGGGTGATCGAGACGGACGCGCACGTGGAGGTGCTCACCGACCGGCTGCACCTGGTCTACGACCGCCGCCCGTTCAGCACCAGCGGCCTGAGCGTCTCGGTGCTCGGCGGGGTCAGCGCCTACCACTCGGTGTGGCGCTACGGCGACGACTCCCCTGACACCGTGGGCCTGGGCGGGACCGCGCGCACCCTCGACCTCGCCGACGGCGCCATCCCGCTGGAACCCGGTGTGGTGTCCCGGCAGGGCTTCGCCGTCCTGGACGACTCCCGCTCGATGGTGTTCGAGCCCGACGGCTGGGTGGCTCCGCGCGACGGCTCCCGCACGGACCTGTACGTGTTCGCGTACGGCCACGACTACCGCGAGGCGCTCCGGGCGTTCTACGCGGTCTCGGGGCCCACGCCCGTGCTCCCCCGGTTCGCGCTGGGCAACTGGTGGAGCCGGTTCCACCGCTACACCGCCGACACCTACGCGGCCCTGCTGGACCGGTTCGAGGCCGAGGGCCTGCCGTTCAGCGTGGCCGTGATCGACATGGACTGGCACGTCACCGACGTCGACCCGGCGCTGGGCAGCGGCTGGACCGGCTACACGTGGAACCGGTCCCTGTTCCCGGACCCCGCCGCGTTCCTGGCGTCCCTGCACGAGCGGGGCCTGCGCGTGACGCTCAACGTGCACCCCGCGGACGGTGTCCGCACGCACGAGGACGCGCACCCCGCGATGGCCGCCGCGCTGGGCCGGTCGCACGAGGAACCCCTCGCCTTCGACGTGACCGACCGGGCGTTCCTCGACGCCTACTTCGACGTCCTGCACCGACGGCTCGAGGACGACGGCGTCGACTTCTGGTGGCTCGACTGGCAGTCCGGTCCGCACTCGCGCGTCGCCGGCATCGACCCCCTGTGGATGCTCAACCACTTCCACTACCTCGACAACGGCCGCGACGGCCGCCGAGCGCTGACGTTCTCCCGCTACGCCGGCCCCGGCAGCCACCGCTACCCCGTGGGGTTCAGCGGCGACACCGTCATCTCCTGGGCGTCGCTCGCCTTCCAGCCCTACTTCACCGCCACCGCGTCCAACATCGGGTACGGCTGGTGGAGCCACGACATCGGCGGCCACATGTTCGGCGGCAAGGACGACGAGCTGGCCACGCGCTGGCTGCAGCTCGGCGTGTTCTCCCCGATCCTGCGCCTGCACTCGGGCGCCAACGCGTTCACCGCCAAGGAGCCGTGGACGTTCGAGCCCGCCGCGCGTGCCGTGATGACCGAGCACCTCCGACTGCGGCACCGGCTGGTCCCGTACCTGCACACCATGAACCACCGCGCCGCGGTCGAGGGTCGCCCGCTGGTCGAGCCTCTGTACCACCAGTGGCCCTCGCAGGCCGAGGCGTACGACCAGCCGACCCAGTTCCTGTTCGGGAGCTCGTTGCTCGTCGCGCCGCTCACCAGCCCGGCCGACCCGCACACCCGGCTGGCCTCGGTCCGGGCATGGCTGCCCGCCGGCGCATGGGTGGACGTGTTCACCGGCCTCGTCTACGACGGCGGCCGCGAGCTCCTGCTGCACCGCGACCTGTCGAGCATCCCCGTCCTGGCCCCGGCCGGCGCGATCGTCCCCCTCGACGCGGCCGCCGTGCCCGGCAACGAGCCCGCCAACCCGTCGGCGCTCGAGGTCCTCGTGGTCGTCGGCGCGGACGGGTCGTTCACCCTGGTCGAGGACGACGAGACGGGGGTCGCCCGCACGCCGCTCACGTTCACCCAGGGCACCGGGACCCTCACGGTCGGACCCGCCACCGGCGCGCTGGGCTGCGTGCCCGCCACCCGGTCGTGGACCGTGACGTTCGTGTCGTTCGACGGCTCACCGTCGGTCAGCGGCTACGCGGGCACCCTGGACCGTCGCGACGGTCGCGTCTCGGTCACGGTCGACGACGTCCCGGTCGACGGGACCCTCACGGTCACGGTCGGCCCCGAGCCGCAGCTGCGGGCCGACGACGTCGACGCGCGCCTGTTCGCGCTCCTCGACCGCGCGCAGATCAGCTACGACCTCAAGACCCGCGTCTACGAGATCGCGACCTCCGACGCCCCCCTGACGGTGCGCGCGTCCCACCTGCAGTCCTTGCGGCTGGACCCCGCGCTGGGCACCGCGGTCGGCGAGCTCCTCCTCGCCCGCGCCTGACCGCCGACGACGCGCTCGGTCTACAGAGCGAGCAGTCTGCGGAGAGCCTGCTCCACCCGAAGGATCACGAGGGGGTCGGCGGACCCGAACCTGGACGTCAGGCGCTGCGGCGAGATCGCCGCGGCGTCCTCGCACCGTGCGTAGCTCGTGGCCTTGAGTCCCGAGCCTCCCGGCTCGATCTCGATCCGCGTGGGTGAGACCCAGGGCGTCCTCGTGATCGGGACGACGGTGACGACGGGCGGGTTCGAGTCCAGCCACGGCTGAGCACTCAGCACGAGTACCGGTCGGGTGCCGCCCTGCTCGTGCCCGACGGGCTGACCGAGGTCGGCGAGGTAGATGTCGCCGCGCCTCACCAGTCGCCCGCTGCGCTGATCTGGTCGTCGCTCCGGTCGGCGAGGTTCTCACGGAGGGTGGCGACGCCCACGTCCCCGTGCGCGGAACGCTGCTCGCTGGTCAGGTGCGCGTGCGCCTCATGGACCTGCTGCCAGAACGCCTGCTCGTCGGCACGGTCGAGCGCGTGCGTGAGCGCACCCGCCAGGGTCGTTCCCTCGTGCGCTGCCAGTGCCGCGATCCGGTCGCGGAGATCCTTGGGCACCTTGATGGTGGTGAACGTCGACACGACGGTCAGTCTACTCGCCGGTATACCGAACGGGCTACGCCCTCGTTACTCGCGTCAGTCCTCGGTACTCATGGTCGGACCGACCCTGCGCTCCGCTGCGGGTCAGTCCTCGGTCCGGTGGTGGAGGATGCGGGCCACCTCGGCGATCGTGCCCGACATCGACGGGTACACCGTGGCGGTCTCGGCCAGCTGGTCGGTGGTGAGGCGGTGGGCCACGGCGATCGTCAGCGGGTAGATCGACTCGCTGGCGCGCGGACCGACCACGACGGCGCCGAGCACGGTCCCGGTCGCGGCGTGGGCGAAGATCTTGATGAACCCGTCCCGCACACCCAGCATCTTGGCGCGCGGGTTGCGGGACAGCGGCAGCATGCTCACGGAGTACTTCACGCCCTGCTCCACCAGCCGGGCCTCGGAGGCGCCGACGGTCGCGATCTCCGGTGACGTGAAGATGTTCGCCGACACGCCCTGCAGCGAGAGCGGCTTGACGGCGTCGCCGAGCGCGTGCGCCATGGCCACCCGGCCCTGCATCGCGGCCACGGAGGCGAGCGGCAGGACCCCCGTCACGTCACCGGCGGCGTAGACGCCACGGACGTTGGTGCGCGAGACCTTGTCCACCTGGATGTGCCCGGACGGAGTCAGCCGGACACCGGCCTCCTCGAGCCCGAGACCGGCGGAGGTCGGGATGGAGCCGACCGCGAACAGCACGTGCGACCCCTCGATCACGCGACCGTCGGAGAGCGTCACCTCGACGCCCTCGGCCGTCCGCCGCGCCCCCTCGGCGCGGGACCGGGACATGACGGTCATGCCGCGGGCCTTGAACACGTCCTCGAGCAGCTGGGCGGCGTCCGCGTCCTCGCCGGGCAGCACGCGGTCGCGGCTGGACACGAGGACCACCTCGGCGCCCAGCGACGTGTACGCGCCGGCGAACTCCGCCCCGGTGACGCCGGAGCCGACGACGATCAGCCGGGTGGGCAGCGTGCTGAGGTTGTACAGCTGTGTCCAGGTGAGGATGCGCTCGCCGTCCGGTCGCGCGGTCTCCAGCGTGCGGGGCGTGGCCCCCGTCGCCACCAGCACCGCGTCCGCGTCGAGGGTGAGCTCCTCGGCACCCTCCCGCCCGGTGACCACCACGCGGGACGGGCCGTCGAGGTGGCCGTGGCCGAGCACGATCCGCACGCCCTCGCGCTCCAGCCGCGCCCGGATGTCGGCGGACTGCGCGGCCGCGAGCGCCTTGACGCGCGTGTTGACGGCCGCCAGGTCGATGCGGTGCCGCAGCTGCTCGAGCGTGCCGCCCACCACACCGGCCAGCGGGGTGCCGTCGAGCCGGATGCCGAGCTCGGGCGCGCGGTCCGCGATGGTCATCCACTCCGCGGTCGCGATGAGCGTCTTGGACGGGACCACGTCGGTCAGGACGGCCGCGCCGCCCATCCCGGCGCCCTCGACGACCGTGACGTCTGCCCCGAGGCGGCGCCCCACCAGCGCAGCCTCGTAGCCGCCGGGGCCGCCGCCGACGATGACGACGCGGGGGGCGGACGAGTCCTGCGCGGGGGTGCTCACGGTCACCCATTCTGCCGGTCCGGCGCAGCACGGCCAGGCGGACGGTGACCGTTAGCCTCGGACCATGAGCGACGTCACACGTGCCCTGGACCTGGACGACCCCACCACCGACCCGTTCGACGTCGCCCGCGAGGCCGCCGCGTACATCGCGCAGGCCACCGGTGTGGAGCGTCACGATGTCGCGCTGGTGCTCGGCTCCGGGTGGGGCGGCGCCGCCGAGCTGCTGGGCGACACGGTCGCGGAGCTGCCCAGCCACGACGTCCCCGGGTTCGCCGCGCCGGCCGTCGTCGGACACGTCGGCACCATCCGGACCATCCGCATCGAGGGCACCGACCGCCACGCCCTGGTGCTGGGGTCCCGCACCCACCTCTATGAGGGCCGCGGCGTGCGCCGGGTCGTGCACGGTGTCCGGACCGCCGCCGCGACCGGGGCGTCGACCGTGGTCCTCACCAACGGCTGCGGGGGGCTCAACCCCGCCTGGGCGCCCGGCACGCCGGTCCTCATCAGCGACCACCTCAACCTCACGGCCACCTCGCCGCTCGAGGGTGCCACGTTCGTCGACCTCACCGACCTGTACAGCCACCGGCTGCGCACCCTCGCCCGCGAGGTGGACCCGACGCTCGACGAGGGCGTCTACGTGCAGTTCCGCGGCCCGCACTACGAGACGCCCGCGGAGGTCCGCATGGCGGGGGTCCTCGGCGGCGACCTGGTCGGCATGTCCACGACCATCGAGTCCATCGCCGCACGGCACGCCGGGCTCGAGGTGCTGGGCATCTCGCTGGTGACCAACCTCGCCGCGGGCATCAGCCCCGAGCCCCTCTCGCACGCGGAGGTCCTCGAGGCCGGCCGCGCGGCGGGCCCGCGGATCAGCGCGCTGCTGGCGCAGATCGTGCGCCGCCTGTAGGCGGGAGGCGACCGGTCGTCGGCGTGAGTACGTTGGCACCATGACCAGCGACGACGCATGGGCGCCCCTCGATGCCCGGGTGCAGGCATGGATCGACGACGACCCCGATCCCCAGACGGCCGAGGAGCTGCGTGACCTGCTCGACCAGGCCCGCTCCGCACCCCCGACCCTCGCGCCGGGCCGCGAGCCGGACCCGACGCAGCGTCAGGCGCTCGACGCCCGGTCCGCCGCCCGCGACGAGCTGGCCGACCGGTTCAGCGGCCTCCTGCAGTTCGGCACCGCGGGCCTGCGCGGCCGGCTCGGGGGTGGCCCGCACCGCATGAACCGTGCGGTCGTCATCCGCGCGGCGTCCGGCCTGGCGGACTACCTGCTGGGCGAGCTGGACGGCGTGCACCCGGCGCCGCGCGTGGTGATCGGCTACGACGCCCGGCACAAGTCCGTGGACTTCGCGCGCGACTCCGCGGCGGTGCTCACCGCGGTGGGCATGGAGGTCCTGGTCCTGCCGTCGCCGCTGCCCACCCCGGTCCTGGCGTTCGCGGTCCGCCACCTCGGCGCCGACGCGGGGATCATGGTCACCGCGTCGCACAACCCGCCGCAGGACAACGGCTACAAGGTGTACCTGGGCGGCCGCGTGGTCACCGACTCCGGCCAGGGCGCCCAGATCGTGCCCCCGGCCGACGCGGCCATCGCCGCCGAGATCGCGCACGTCCCCTCGGTCGCGTCGGTGCCACGCGCGGCGACGGGCTGGACCGTCCTCGGGCCCGAGGTGCTCGACGCGTACGTGTCCTCCGTCCTGGCGCTCGCCCCGACGGACGACGCCACCCGGGCGGCCGCCAAGCGCCTGCGGGTGGTCCTGACCCCGCTGCACGGTGTCGGTGGGGCCGTCGCCCAGCGGGTGCTGGCCGAGGCCGGGTTCACGGACGTGCTGGTGGTGCCCGAGCAGGCCGAGCCGGACGCCGACTTCCCGAGCGTCGCATTCCCCAACCCCGAGGAGCCCGGTGCGATCGACCTCGCCCTCGGCCTGGCCAGCGACGAGAACGCGGACCTGGTGATCGCCCTCGACCCCGACGCGGACCGCTGCGGCGTCGGGATCCAGGACCTGCGCCACCGCTCGTTCCGCGGCCCGGACACCGCGGAGGCCGAGGGCTGGCGCATCCTGCACGGCGACGAGACGGGGTCCCTGCTGGGCGCCGACCTCGCCGGTGCGGCCCACCCCGACGGCTCGGCCTTCGCCAGCTCGATCGTGTCCTCGCGCCTGCTCGGCAAGATCGCGCGCAGCAAGGGCCACCGCTACGCGCAGACGCTGACCGGCTTCAAGTGGATCTCGCGCGTCGACGGCCTGGTGTTCGGCTACGAGGAGGCGCTGGGCTACTGCGTCGACCCGGCGCACGTGCGGGACAAGGACGGCATCTCCGCGGCACTGCTCGTGGTCGGCATGGCCGCCCGGCTCAAGGCCGAGGGCCGCACGGTCGTCGACGCCCTGGACGACCTGGCCCGCGAGCACGGCCTGCACCTGACCGACCAGGTCTCCGCGCGGTTCACCGACCTCGACCAGATCGGCCGGACGGTGCAGCGCCTGCGCAGCGGGCCGCCATCGTCGCTGGGCGGCTCCCACGTGACCGAGGTGGTCGACCTGGCCGCGGGCAGCGAGGCCGACCGCGACGGCCTGCCGCCCACCGAGGGTCTTCGGCTGCTCACCGCGGACGGCACGCGCGTCATCGTGCGCCCCAGCGGCACCGAGCCCAAGGTCAAGTGCTACCTCGAGGTCGTCGTCCCGGTGGACCGTGCCGCGGACCACAAGGCCCTCGGCCGTGCCCGGGAACAGGCGCGCACCCGCCTGGACGCGGTCGCCGCCGACGTGCGGGCGGCGCTCGGCATCTAGCGCGTGCGGGAGCAGGTGACCGCCGGCACGACCTGGCCGGAGTCCCCGGGCGCGGTGCCGTGGAACCCGAACGTCGCGGTGTCCTCGGCACGCAGGGTGCCGTTGTAGGACATGTTCTCGGCGGTCACCTGGGTCCCGCTCAAGCCCAGCCGGGTGTTCCAGGTCTCCGTGATCTGAGCGCCCTCGGGCAGGGCCCACGTGACCGCCCAGCCCTCCACGCCGCTGGCACCGGGAGTGACGACCACCTGCGCCTGGAACCAGTTCTGTCCCTGCGAGGTCCAGTGGTTGGTGACCGTGTAGACCGCGGTGCACGCGCCGGCGGGGACCGGTTCCGGCGGCTCGACGCCTCCGTCGGTCGGACTCGGCACCGTGGGGGTCGGCTGCGGCGTGGGCCGCGCGACCGGCGGCACGGTCGGGGTCGGCGTCACCTGCGGCGCGGGCGTCGTGGGCGCTGGCGTCGGCGTCGGGGTGGGGGTGGGCTCGGGGACGCGGGTGAGCCGGAGGTCAGCGGGCGCGAACGGCGAGGGCGGGGTGTTCACGTCCGGGAGGCTCGTGCGCCCGTCGCACCAGCGGGCCGGGTCGAACGTCGTGTAGGTCCCCGCGGAGCACGCGAAGTCGACCACCGCATCACCCCCGACCACCACGGTGCCGCTCAGGCGGGCGGCCGACCGGACGACCGCGACGTCGCGCACGACGGCGCCACCCTCGACCACCGCACCCGCGTCCACCCAGGCTCGCCCCTCGATGCGGGCGCCGCCCAGCACGCGGGCGTCGCCGCGCACCACGGCGTCGGGCCCGACGAACGCGGTCTCCTCGACCGTCGCTGCGTCGTCCACCCAACCCCCGCCGTTGGCGTGCCGGTGACCCCCGTCGGCGGCCGGTACCGAGGCGTCGTCCTGCACGCTCGCGCCCGCGACCCGGAACTCGTAGGGATAGCGGGTGACCTCGCCGAAGCCGTCCCCCGAGCCATGGGCACGGTTCGCGGTCGGGGTGCCGACGACCACCAGGTAGACCTCCTGCTCCTGCGCGCGCAGCGAGAGCTGGACCTCCTCGTCGAGGCTCTCCGTCACCGGGCTGTACCGGGGAACGCCCGCACGCATCGCGACGAACCCGAAGCTGAGCCCCGCGTCCGCGGCGTCGTCGTGCCCGCGCAGGCGCAGGTGGATCTCGCGGACGCCGGCGTCGGGGACGAGCCGCACGACCGTGAAGCCGTAGTCGGCCGGGGCGAACCCGTCGAGCACCCGGTAGTGGCCGGGGTCCCCCTCGACGGCCTCGACGGGCGTGGTCCGGTCCGCGAGCAGCACGGGGTCGAGGCCGTCCACCGCGGCGGCGATCGCGCTGCGACCCGCGAAGTCCCACGTGACCGTGCGCATCGCGTACTCGGCGACCCGCCGGTTCAGGTCAGCCTGGCTGAGCCCGGTGAGGCGCTTGTAGGTGCTCAGCGGGTCCTCGCCCGCCCGCGCCTCGCGCCACATGCTGCCCAGCAGCTGCTCGCCGTCGCGCTCCGCGAGGTACTGCAGCAGGAGCCAGCCACCGTCGCCCAGGCGAGGGCTGGCCCAGTGCAGGTGCGGGCTGCGGACCAGGTCGGTGGGGTCACCGATCCCCCCGGGGGCCGCCACGGTGGCCAGGTACGCGGCGCTGGCGGCCCAGAAGGTGGCCGCCTGGTCGGAGGCGAACCCGGCGCCGGGGGTGTCGAGCGACGCGAAGCCCTGCACCACCTCCGCGAACCCGCGCGCCAGCTCCCACGACGGGTCGAACTGCGACCCGCCGGCCGCGGGAGCCCCCGTCGCGGGGGCGGTCGCCGACTCGTGGCCGCGGGCGGTGAGCGCGGGGACGTCCACGCGCAGCAGGCCGACGCCCTCGACCACCGTGCCCGTCGCACCACGGTCGGGCGGCGCCAGACCTCCGCTGGTCGGCACGACCACGCCGGCGCTCGGGGCGCCGGGGCCGTCCGACCAGGTCCCGTCGACGACCACGACCACCTTGTGCCGGGCGACGGCCCCGTCCTCGTCCACCACGCCGAGGTCGTGCACGTCGAGCGCGAAGAGGGCGTCGAGCTGCGCGACGGCACGGGCCGGGTCGAACCGCAGCTCGGCCGGAGCGGTCGCGGGGTCCGCGCCTGCTCGGTCGCCCCAGGCGAGCACGACGTCCTGGCCCTGCAGGACGTGAGCACGCTCCCAGGACTCCGCCCACGCCGCCGGGACCACCACGGTCTTGTCGGGCCGCAGGTGCCGGACGGTCAGGCCGACCCCCACGCCGACCAGCAGGGCGACCAGGACCACGGCGCCGACGATCGCGCCCCGTCCCCCTCGGCCCATCCGCGCCTGTCCCTTCGCCCTGCCGCACGCCAGAGGCGTACGGCCGCCCCACTGTGGCCGACGCCCCCGGCCCAGTCAATCGGACACCGGGCACCCGTCCGGATGAATCGCCGCGCTGCTCATATGAGCAGGTCGAGCAACAACTGTTGCAGCACGCGGCGTCGACGCCTACCCTGGAGCGACGTGAGAGGAACGCGATGATCGAGTCGGACGAGCTGCTCTCCATCCGCGCGGCCGAGCTGTACTACGAGGAGGACAAGACCCAGGACGAGATCGGGTCGATCCTCGCGCTGACCCGCTGGAAGGTCGGTCGGCTGCTCGCCCAGGCCAAGGCCAGCGGGTTCGTCCGCATCGAGATCGTCCACCCCCGCGCTCGTCGCCTGCCCGTCGAGCGCCGGCTCCGGGAGGCGTGGGGCCTGACGGACGCGATCGTCGTGTCGACCTCCGGCGTGGACGACCAGGACGAGCTGCAGACGCGCACGGCCCAGGCCGCCGCCGACTACCTCACCGCGCTGCGGCCCACCCCGCGCACGCTCGGCATCAGCTGGGGCCGCACCCTCGACGACGTCGCCCGGCACCTGCAGGACGGCTGGGCGGCCGGCGTCGACGTCGTCCAGATCAACGGCGGCGTCAGCCTGAACCGGCGGGCGGGGACCGCCGCGTCCACCGCGGTGACGATCGCGCAGAAGGCCGGCGGGCACGCCACCCTCCTGCCCAGCCCCGCCATCCTCGAACGGCTCGAGACCAAGCAGGCCATCGAGTCCGACCGCGCCGTCTCCGCCGTGCTCGACCTGGCGTCCGGCGCGGACGCCTACCTGTTCAGCGCCGGAGCTGCCGACGCGGGCTCCGTGCTCGTCGACAGCGGGTACCTCACGGCCCACGACGTCACCGAGCTCGTCCGTCGCGGCGCGGTCGGCGACGTCGTCGGGCGCTACGTGGACAGCGCCGGTGCCATCGTCGACGCCGGCCTGGACGGCCGCACGGTCGGCCTCCCCCTGGAGAGCCTGCGTGGGGCGCAGCTGAGCATCGCCGTGATCGCCGGAGCGGCCAAGCACGCCGTCGCCCGCGCGGTCGTCGGCAGCGGGCTGTGCACCGTGCTCGTCACCGACGAGGAGACCGCCCTGAGCCTCCTCGACCACCCCTCATCGAACCAGCACCACGACGGACAGCGAGGCACACCATGACACTCACCCCGGTCGTCCCCGGGGAGCGCGCGATCGCGCTCCTGGGCGGCGAGGCGAACGACGCCAACCTGCGTCGGTACCTGCACGGCATCCCCGGCGTCGACGCGGTCGGCCTCGAGCACCGGGCCGCCGGCCTGGGCACCCGCTCGATCAAGACCACGTCGAAGGCCTGGGCGCTGGACCGGATCATCGGCCTGATCGACCTGACCACGCTCGAGGGCGCGGACACCCCCGGCAAGGTCAGGTCGCTCGTGGCGAAGGCGGTCACCCCCGACCCGACCGACCCCTCCTGCCCGCGCGTCGCGGCGGTCTGCGTGTACGGCGACATGGTCCCGCACGCGGTCCAGGCGCTCGGCTCGGCACACGGCGACCCGGACCAGGGCAAGATCGCCGTCGCCGCCGTGGCCACCGCGTTCCCGAGCGGCCGCGCCTCGCGGTCCATCAAGCTCGAGGACACCGCGGACGCCGTCGCCGCGGGTGCCGACGAGATCGACATGGTCATCGACCGCGGCGCCTTCCTGTCGGGCCGCTACGGGCAGGTGTACGACGAGATCGTCGCGGTCAAGGACGCCTGCCGCCGCGCGGACGGCACCTCCGCCCACCTCAAGGTCATCCTCGAGACCGGCGAGCTGACCACCTACGACAACGCGCGCCGGGCGTCGTGGCTGGCCATCCTGGCCGGGGGCGACTTCATCAAGACCTCCACCGGCAAGGTCGCGCCGGCCGCGACGCTGCCCGTGACCCTGCTGATGCTGGAGGTCGTGCGCGACTGGCACCGGCTCAGCGGCGAGAAGGTCGGCGTCAAGCCGGCCGGCGGCATCCGGACGTCCAAGGACGCGATCAAGTACCTCGTCACCGTCGCGGAGACGGTCGGCGAGGAGTGGCTGACGCCGCACCTGTTCCGGTTCGGCGCCTCGAGCCTGCTCAACGACGTGCTCATGCAGCGCCAGAAGATGACCAGCGGGCACTACACCGGCCCCGACTACGTGACGATCGACTGAAGGGCCCACTGATGTCATTCCTCGAGTACGCCCCGGCCCCCGAGTCGCAGGCCGTCCTGAACCTGCGCAGCGAGTACGGCCTGTTCATCGACGGCGAGTTCCGGGAGGGTCACGGCACCCCGTTCGCCTCCATCTCGCCCGCCACCGAGAAGCACGTCGCGACGATCGCGACGGCTGACGCCGCGGACGTCGACGTCGCCGTGGCCGCCGCCCGCCGGGCCTACGACCGCACGTGGTCGCGCATGTCCGGTGCCGACCGCGGCAAGTACCTGTTCCGCATCGCCCGCCTGGTCCAGGAGCGCAGCCGCGAGCTCGCCGTGGCCGAGAGCCTCGACAACGGCAAGTCGATCAAGGAGAGCCGGGACGTCGACGTGCCGCTGGTCGCGGCCTGGTTCTTCTACTACGCCGGCTGGGCCGACAAGCTCGACCACGCCGGCCTCGGCGCCAACCCGCGCTCCCTCGGCGTCGCCGCCCAGGTGATCCCGTGGAACTTCCCGCTCCTGATGCTCGCGTGGAAGATCGCACCCGCGCTCGCCGCCGGCAACACGGTCGTGCTCAAGCCGGCGGAGACCACCTCGCTGACCGCGCTGCTGTTCGCCGAGATCGTGCAGCAGGCCGACCTGCCGCCGGGGGTCGTCAACATCATCACGGGCGCAGGAGCCACGGGAGTGGCGCTGGTCGGTCACGACGACGTGGACGCGGTGGCGTTCACGGGGTCGACGCCGGTCGGCCGGGCCATCGCGAAGTCGGTCGCCGGGACGCACAAGAAGGTGACCCTCGAGCTGGGCGGCAAGGCGGCGAACATCGTGTTCGACGACGCCCCCATCGACCAGGCCATCGAGGGCATCGTCAACGGCATCTTCTTCAACCAGGGTCACGTCTGCTGCGCGGGCAGCCGCCTTCTGGTGCAGGAGTCGATCCACGACGAGGTGGTCGAGCGGCTCAAGGCGCGCCTGTCCACCCTGCGCCTGGGCGACCCGCTGGACAAGAACACGGACATCGGCGCCATCAACAGCGCCGCGCAGCTGGACCGCATCCGGTCGCTGAGCGACATCGGCGAGGCGGAGGGCGCCGAGCGCTGGACCGCGGAGTGCGCCATCCCCGAGAACGGGTTCTGGTTCGCGCCGACGATCTTCACCAACGTCTCGACCAGCCACCGGATCGCCCAGGAGGAGGTGTTCGGTCCCGTCCTGTCGGTGCTCACGTTCCGCACCCCTGCGGAGGCGATCGCCAAGGCCAACAACACCCCGTTCGGCCTGTCCGCCGGCATCTGGTCCGACAAGGGCAGCCGCGTCCTGGCCGTGGCCGACAAGCTCCGCGCCGGCGTGATCTGGGCCAACACCTTCAACCGGTTCGACCCGTCGAGCCCGTTCGGCGGGTACAAGGAGTCCGGCTACGGACGCGAGGGCGGCCGCCACGGCATCGCCTCGTACCTCACGACCGCCGCGCCGGCCCTGCCCGCCCCCGTCAAGCGCCCCGCCGTCACCAAGGGAGCCACCAAGTGACCCGCCTCGCCGTGCCCAAGACCTACAAGCTGTACATCGGCGGGACGTTCCCGCGCAGCGAGTCGGGTCGGACGTACGAGATCACCAGCGCCAAGGGCGCGTTCCTCGCCAACGCGTCGAAGGCGTCCCGCAAGGACGCGCGGGACGCGGTCGTCGCCGCCCGCGGCGCCGTCGGCGGCTGGTCGGGTGCGACCGCGTACAACCGCGGCCAGGTGCTCTACCGCGTCGCGGAGATCCTCGAGGGCCGTCGCGCCCAGTTCGTCGCGGAGATCGTCGACGCCGAGGGCGTCTCCTCCGCCGTCGCGACCGCGCAGGTGGACGCCGCGATCGACCGGTGGGTCTGGTACGCCGGCTGGGCGGACAAGTACGCGCAGGTGGCCGGCAACGCCAACCCCGTCGCCGGTCCGTACTTCAACATCTCGGTCCCGGAGCCCACCGGCGTCGTCGCGATCATCGCGCCGCAGGACTCGTCGCTGCTCGGGCTGGTGTCCGCCGTGGCGCCCGCGCTCGTCTCCGGGAACACCGTCGTGGTGGTGGCCAGCGAGCGGCTGCCGCTGTCGGCGATCAGCCTGTCCGAGGTGCTCGCCACGAGCGACGTGCCGAAGGGCGTCGTCAACGTGCTCACCGGGTCGCCCGCCGAGATCGCGCCCTGGCTGGCCAGCCACCAGGACGTCAACGCGCTCGACCTGGTCGGGGCCGGCGCGCTGGACTGGGTCGACCTGCAGATCGCAGCCGCGGACACCCTCAAGCGCGTGCTGCCGCCGGAGAACGGCCCGGACGCAGCGGCACCCACGCTGGGCCGCATCACCGCGTTCGTGGAGACCAAGACCGTCTGGCACACGAAGGGCCTGATCTAGCTCCGCAGGGTGAGGATCTCGGCACCGTCGTCGGTGATGGCGATCGTGTGCTCGCTGTGCGCGGTGCGGCAGCCCGTCGCGCTGCGCAGCGTCCACCCGTCGGCGGCGGTGACCAGCCGGTCGGTGTCCACCATGACCCAGGGCTCCAGCGCGAGCAGGAGCCCTGGGCGCAGGGTGTAGCCGCGGCCGGGCCGGCCGGTGTTCGTGATGTGCGGGTCCTGGTGCATCGTGGAGCCGATGCCGTGCCCGCCGAACTCGGTGTTGATCGGGTATCCCGCCCCGCTCAGCACGGTGCCGATGGCGTAGGACAGGTCGCCGATCCGCGCGCCGGGCCTGGCGGCGGCGATGCCCGCGCTCAGCGCTCGCTCCGTCGCGTCGATCAGGGCGACGCTCTGGGCGGGCCGTGCGGTACCGACCAGGAAGCTCACCGCCGAGTCGGCCGCGATCCCGCCGGTGGAGACCGCGAGGTCGAGGGTCAGCAGGTCGCCCTCGGCCAGCCGGTAGTCGTGCGGCAGGCCGTGCAGCACCGCGTCGTTGACCGACGTGCAGATGTAGTGGCCGAACGGGCCGCGGCCGAACGAGGGCGCGTAGTCGACGTAGCAGGACTGTGCCCCGGCGTCGGCGATCATGGCCTGCGCCCACCGGTCGATGTCCAGGAGGTTCGTCCCGACGGTCGTGCGTCCCTGCAGCGTCCGCAGGATCTCGGCGACGAGGGCGCCGGCGACCCTGGCCCTGGCCAGCTCGGCGGTGTTCAGGATCTCGATCATGCGGCGCTCTTCCCGGGTGCTCCAATAACTATCCCGGCCATACTATCCCGGTATTACTATCGGTCCATGGTCAGGTTGCCACTCACCCCCGCCGAGCTCGAGCGCGGGCAGCGACTGGGCGCCCTGCTGCGTCGCGCCCGCGGAGAGCGCTCGATGCTGCTGACCGCGCTCGATGCCGGCGTCTCACCGGAGACCCTCCGCAAGATCGAGTCGGGCCGGGTCGCGACGCCGGCCTTCCCGACCATCGCCGCGATCGCCGCCGTCCTCGGCCTCTCCCTCGACGCCGTCTGGGCCGAGATCAGCGGAGCGGAGACGGACGCCGAGGCCGCGGGCCGACAGCTCGCCTCGTAGCACCGCTCAGGCGCGGTGCCGGCCGCCCCGCGCGGCGACGTACGCCGGGCGGATCACCTGGTCGATCAGGGCGGACCGCTCGTCGTGGTGCAGGAACGCGTGCGCCGCGGCCGTGACCGCCACGTCCCGCAGGTCGACCAGGCCCCAACCGGCCTCCTGCACCAGCAGCGTCAGCTCGCGGGTCATCGAGGTGCCCGACTGCAGGCGGTTGTCGGTGTTCACGGTGACCGCGAAGCCGAGCTCGCGCAGGCGGGTGACGGGGTGGGTGGCCACCGACTCAGCGGCACCGGTCTGCACGTTGGAGGACGGGCACAGCTCCAGCGGGATGCGCCGGTCCCGGACCCAGTGCGCCAGCTCGCCCAGCCTGTCCCCCAGGCCGTCGGTGGTGATGTCCTCGACGATCCGCACACCGTGCCCGATCCGGCAGGCGTGGGCCACGTGCACGGCCTCGGCGATCGACTCGACACCGGCCGCCTCTCCGGCGTGCACGGTGGCGGGGAAGTTCGCGTCCTCGAGGGTGGCGAAGGCGTCGGCCTGGCGCGAGGGCGGGAAGCCCGCCTCGGCACCGGCGATGTCGAAGCCGACCACCCCGTTGTCGCGGTTCTCGAGCGCGAGCGCAGCGATCTCGTCGCCGCGGTCCGCGTGCCGCATGGCGGTGATGAGCGTGCCGATCCGGATCGACCGCCCCTGGCTCGCGGCCTCGGCGATCCCCTCGGCGAACCCGGCCTGCACCGCGTCGACCACCTGCTGGAGCGAGAGCCCCTTGCTCAGGTGCTGCTCGGGCGCGTACCGCTGCTCGGCGTAGACGACACCGTCGGCGGCCAGGTCGATCGCGGACTCCCGCGCGACGCGGCGCAGGCCCTCCTCGGTCTGCATGACGGCGACCGTGTGGTCGAACGTCTCGAGGTAGCGCTCGAGGGTGCCGGAGCTCGCGGCCTCGACGAACCAGCGGCCCAGCTCCTCGGGGTCCGTGGCGGGCAGCTCGTAGCCGATCTCCGCCGCCAGCTCGATGAGCGTCGCGGGGCGCAGGCCACCGTCGAGGTGGTCGTGCAGGACGACCTTCGGAAGCCCGGGGATCAGCGCGACGAGCGCCTCGACGTCGGTGGGAGCGGGCGCGTCGGCGGGCACGGCCACCGAGGGCTCGGAAGGGGAGGTCATGGCCCCACCGTAGCGGGGCCGACGTTCATGAGCAGGTTCTCAGTCGCCGGCCTCGTCGTCCCGCGCGGGGACCTCGGTGTCCTGCTCGACCACGTCCGCCTCGTCCGCGCGGCCGTCCCGGTCGGCACGGGCGAACCCGGGCTCGTACTCCTCCGGGTCCGTGTCGTCGGCGTCGGTCTCGATTTCGTCGGCCAGGCTGCGCGGTCCGTCGGGTTCCACCGGTGCGAGTCCGGCGTCCCGCCACGCGTCACTCCCGGGCACGGTGCTCATGGCTCCATCGTGCCCCCGGCCGGCCCGGCCCGCGAGGGGTCAGGCGTCGATGCGGTCGATCACCAGCGGTCGCGCGGGCACCTCGGTCCCCGCCGGTGCGACGACGACTGCCCCGACGAGCGCCTCGCGTGCCCGCCCGAACCGCTCGGGGGTGTCCGTGTGCAGCGTCAGCAGCGGCTGCCCGGCCCGCACGACGTCCCCGGGCTTGGCGTGCAGCTCGACGCCCGCACCGGCCTGCACCGGGTCCTCCTTGCGGGCCCGCCCGGCACCGAGGCGCCAGGCCGCGATGCCCACGGCGTACGCGTCGAGCTCGGCGAGCACGCCGTCCGACTCCGCCAGCACCTGCTCGGTCTCGCGCGCCACCGGCAGGGTCGCGTCGGGGTCACCGCCCTGGGCCGCGATCATCCGCTTCCACGCGTCCATCGCGCGCCCGTCGCGCAGCGCCGCCGCCACGTCGTCGCCGGTCCTCCCGGCCGCGGCGAGCATCTCGCGGGCAAGCGCGACCGTGAGCTCCACGACGTCCGCGGGTCCGCCGCCGGCCAGCACCTCGACCGACTCGCGGACCTCGAGGGCGTTCCCGGCGGTCAGGCCGAGCGGCGTGGACATGTCGGTGAGCAGCGCGACGGTCTTCACGCCGGCGTCCGTGCCGAGCGCGACCATGGTCCGGGCCAGCTCGCGCGCGCGGTCCACGTCCTTCATGAACGCCCCGGAGCCCACCTTGACGTCGAGCACCAGCGCGCCGGTGCCCTCGGCGATCTTCTTGCTCATGATCGAGCTGGCGATGAGCGGGATGGCCTCGACCGTGCCGGTCACGTCGCGCAGCGCATAGAGCTTGCGGTCGGCGGGCGCCAGGCCTGAGCCCGCCTGGCAGATGACGGCGCCGACGTCGTCGAGCTGCGCCATCATCTCCTCGTTGCTCAGTGCGGCCCGCCAGCCGGGGATGGACTCCAGCTTGTCCAGCGTCCCGCCGGTGTGGCCGAGCCCGCGGCCGGACAGCTGCGGCACCGCGACGCCGAACACCGCGACGAGCGGCGCCAGCGGCAGCGTGATCTTGTCCCCCACGCCGCCGGTCGAGTGCTTGTCCGCGGTCGGCCGCGACAGCCCGGAGAAGTCCATCCGCTCGCCGCTCGCGATCATCGCGGCGGTCCAGCGGGCGATCTCGGACCGGTCCATGCCGTTGAGCAGGATCGCCATGTTCAGCGCCGACATCTGCTCCTCGGCCACCACGCCGCGCGTGTACGCGTCGATGACCCAGTCGATCTGCGCGTCGCTCAGGCGGTGCCCGTCGCGCTTGGTGACGATGACGTCGACGGCGTCAAATGCCTCGGTGCTCACGCGCGTTCCTCCAGGTCGGCGGGCCCGAACGCGTCCGGGAGCACCTCGGTCATCGGCTTGATCCCGTGCGTGGTCTCCACCAGCAGCCGCGCTCCCCCGTGCTCCCAGAGCAGCTGCCGGCAGCGGCCGCAGGGCATGAGGATGTTCCCGTGCTTGTCCACGCAGGTGAACGCCACGAGGCGCCCACCGCCCGAGACGTGCAGGCCGGAGACGAGCGCGCACTCGGCGCAGAGCGTCACGCCGTAGGAGGCGTTCTCCACGTTGCAGCCGACGACCACCCGCCCGTCGTCGACCAGCGCGGCGGCGCCGACCGGGAACTGCGAGTAGGGCGCGTAGGCGCGGTGCATGACGTCGGTGGCAGCGGAACGCAGGGCGTCCCAGTCGATCTCGTTCGACACGGCAGAGCTCACTTCGTGTAGGGGATGCCCTCGGCGGCCGGCGGGCGCACGCGCCCGACGAGCCCGGCGACGGCGAAGATCGTGACGATGTACGGCGTCATCAGCATGATCTGGCTGGGGATGGGCGTCTGGATGATGCTCAGCTGGAGCTGCAGGTTGTTGGCGAACCCGAACAGCAGGGCGGCCGCCAGCGCGCCCTTGGGGCTCCAGCGGCCCAGGATCATCGCGGCGAGGGCGATGTACCCCTTGCCGTTGGTCATCTCCTTGCCGAACGCCAGCCCCGCGGCGACCGTGAAGAACGCGCCGCCGAGTCCGGCCACCGCGCCACCCAGCACCGTGGCGCGCAGCCGGGTCCGGTTGACCTTGATGCCCACGGTGTCCGCGGCCTTCGGGTGCTCGCCGACGGATCGCAGACGCAGGCCCCACCGGGACCGGAAGACCATGACCTGCAGCACGATCACGACCACGTACATGATGTAGACGAGCGCGGTCTGCCGGAACAGCACGGGACCGATGATCGGGATCTGGGACAGCACGGGGATGCTGATGACCGGAAGGCCCGGGGGGTTGTTCCAGGTGTCGGGGTTCTCCTTGAGCACCGTGGAGAACAGGTAGCTCGTCACGCCGATGACCAGCACGTTGAGCACCACGCCGACGATGATCTGGTTGACCACGTACTTGATGGAGAAGAGCACCAGCAGCAGACCGACCAGCGCACCGGCGATCGGGGCCGCGATCAGCCCCGCGTACGCACTGCCGGTGAGGGTGGCGACGACGGCCGCGAGGAACGCGCCACCGAGCAGCTGGCCCTCGATCGCGATGTTGATGATGCCCGACCGCTCGCACAGCAGACCCGCCAGGGCGCCGAACACCAGCGGGATGGCCAGGAACAGCGAGCCCTGCAGCAGGCCGGTCAGCGGCAGGGCGCTGTCCTTGCCCGCGACCGCCCACACCAGGAACGCGAAGACCATGAGCACGCCGTAGGTGATCGGCAGCCAGACGCCGGCCTTCTCCCGGCGGCGCGTCTCGTAGAACGCCACGCCGGCGAGCGCGAGCGCGCCGAGGCACAGGACGATCGCGGTGAGCTTGGAGGGCACCGAGAAGGGCGTGAACTGGACGAAGTCGCGCGCGGTGGAGACGCCGAACGTGCTCTTCTCCCCGCTGGGGCCGAGCAGGCCGAACACGACCAGGCCGACCAGCGCCACGGCCGCGTAGGCGATCGGCGCGTGCCACCGGATCGGGGGCAGCACCTGCGGGGAGGCGGGGCGTGCGGACGCCGGGGAGTCGATCGTGGGGGCGCTCACGCGCTGACCTCCTTCGCGGCGACGGGGACGACGGGCTTGGGTGCGCGTGGCGCGCCCGGCGCGGGCAGCCGGAACACGGACCGGACCAGCGGCGGGGCGGCGATGAACAGGACGATGAGCGACTGCACGACGAGCACGATGTCGATGGGCGTCCCGGTACGCGCCTGCATGACCACGCCGCCGGCGCGCAGGGCGCCGAACAGGATGCCCGCGAGCACCGTGCCGAGCGGCTTGGACCGGCCGAGCAGGGCGACCGTGATGGCGTCGAACCCGTAGCTGGCGGCCACCCCGGCGGTCAGGACCCGCTCGGTGCCGAGCACCTGCGCGGAGCCGGCCAGGCCGGCCAGCGCACCGGCGGTGAGCATGACCCAGACGTACGTGGAGTTCACCGAGATGCCCGCGGTGCGCGCGGCGTGCGGGTTGGACCCGACGGCGCGGAACCGGAACCCGATGGTCGAGCGCTCCATGAGCCACCAGGTGAACACCGCGGCGGCGATGGCCACCAGGAACCCCGCGTGCAGCCGGTAGCCGCTGCCCAGCAGGAGCGGGTACACGGCGGTGTCGGGGATCGGCGGGCTCACCGGGTTGTTGCTGCCCGTGCGCTGGAACGCGTCGAGGCTCAGCAGGTACGCGACGAAGTAGATCGCGATGTTGTTGAGCATGATCGTGACGATGACCTCGTGCGCACCCGTGCGTGCCTTGAGCACGCCGGCGATGCCCGCCCACAGCGCACCACCGAGCGCGGCGCCGAGGACGCAGAGCAGCAGGTGCAGCACCGGGGGGAGGTCGAACGTGAAGCCGATGAACCCGGCGAAGATTCCGCCGAGGATGATCTGGCCCTGGGCGCCGATGTTGAACAGGCCGGCCCGGAAGCCGATCCCCAGGCCGAGACCGGCGAGGATGAGCGGCGTCGCGACCGTGAGCGTCTCGGTGATCGGTCGGACCGCACGGCCCACCTCCTCGGCCCGCGGGTCGAACACCGCCCCCGCGAACAGGGCCGCGTAGGCCTCCGAGACGGCGGACCACGCCGACGAGAGCAGGTCGACCGGCCGGGAGAAGAAGTAGCCGGCGGCGGCCTGCACGTCGGTGTTGGCGGCCGCGATCAGCAGCCCGCCGATGACCAGGGCGAGCACGACCGCGAGCACGGAGACGAGCCAGCTGCTCGAGAGCATCTCGTGCAGGACGCGACGCCCGCCGTCCGGCTCCTGCGCCGGGGTGGCGACACCGGTCTGGCCGGGGGGCGGCACCTGCGCGTCCGGCAGCGGGACCGGGGTCTGGCTGCTCACAGCTCCTCCTGGGGGATCGCCCTGTCGGCGGTCGTGGTGATCGGTGCGGGCTCGTCGTGCACGGCCTCGAGGTCGGCCACGCCGAGCGTCGTCCGGTGCTCGGCGGCCTGGCGGACGGCCTCGTCCTCCGGCACGCCCGCCATCATCAGGCCGAGCACGTCGCGCTCGGTCCCGCCGGGCACGTCGCCCACGATGCGCCCGCGGTACATCACGAGGATGCGGTCCGCGAGGGCGAGCACCTCGTCCAGCTCGGTGGACACGATGATCACCGGCGTGCCGTTGTCGCGCTCCTGCACGATCCGCGTGTGCACGAACTCGATCGAGCCGACGTCCAGGCCACGGGTGGGCTGCGACGCGATGAACAGCCGCAGCGGCCGCGACATCTCGCGGGCCAGCACCACCTTCTGCTGGTTGCCGCCCGACAGGGTGCTCGCGTGCGCGTCGATCGAGCCGGTGCGCACGTCGAACTCGGCAATCCGCCGCTCGGCGTTCTCGCGCACGGCGACCGGACGCAGCGCGACGCCGCGGGCGAACGGCTCGTAGCGGTGCAGGTCGAGGATGAGGTTCTCGGCGATGGAGAAGTCGGCGATGACGCCGTCGGTCGACCGGTCCTCCGGCACGAACCCGACGCCGGCGTGGAGCACGTCCTGCACGGAGCGCCCCACCAGCTCGAGGCCGTCCAGCTGCACGGAGCCGGCGACGGGGGCCTGGAGCCCCAGCACGACCTCGGTGAGCTCGGTCTGGCCGTTGCCCTGCACGCCGGCGATCGCCACGATCTCCCCACGGGCGACGTCGAACGACACGTCGTCGACCTGGCGCACGCCGGCCTCGTCGATGACCGTCAGGTGGCGGACCTGGACGGTGACCTCGCCCGGCACGGCGACCGAGCGGTCGACGCCCAGGTCGACCGAGCGGCCGACCATGAGCGACGCGAGCTCGGTCTCGGACGCCGACGGCTCCGCGGTGCCGACGACCTTGCCGCGCCGGATGACCGTGATCCGGTCCGCGACCGCGCGCACCTCGCGCAGCTTGTGGGTGATGAAGACGATCGAGGTTCCGGACTCCTTGAGCTGGCGCATGATCGCGATCAGCTCGTCGGTCTCCTGCGGCGTGAGCACGGCGGTGGGCTCGTCGAGGATGAGCACCTTGGCCTGGCGGGAGAGCGCCTTGATGATCTCGACGCGCTGCTGGACGCCGACGGGCAGGTCCTCGATGTAGGCGTCGGGGTCGACGTGGAACCCGAACCGGTCGGAGATCTCCTTGACCCGGCGGCGCGCCTCGGGAAGGTCGATCAGTCCCGCGCCGCGTACGGGCTCGTGGCCGAGCACCACGTTCTCCGCGACGGTGAACACCGGGACGAGCATGAAGTGCTGGTGGACCATGCCGATGCCCGCGGCCATCGCGTCACCGGGCCCGACGAACCGCGCCGGGACGTCGTCGACGAGGATCTGACCCTCGTCGGGGTCGTACAGGCCGTACAGGACGTTCATGAGGGTGCTCTTGCCGGCGCCGTTCTCACCGAGCAGCGCGTGGATCTCTCCCGGCTGCACGACGAGGTCGATGTGGTCGTTGGCGACCAACGGCCCGAAGGTCTTGGTGATGCCCTGCAGCTCCAGCTTCACCGGTCGTCTCCCTCGACGTCACGACTGTCCTCGAACACTATCCGTCCCCTCACGAGCTCCCGTGCTGGACAGGCCGACGGCCCGGGCGCTGGGCCCGGGCCGTCGTCCTGCGGTGATGCGTCAGGTCACTTCGGGGAGGCGTCGGACTCCACCACGATGTCACCGGCGATGATCGCTGCCTTGAGCTCGTCGATCTTGGTGACGACGTCGGTGGCGACCTTCGACTCGAGGTCGTGGAACGGCGCCAGGCCGAGGCCCTCGTTCTCCAGCGTGCCGACGTACGCGTCGGAGCTGAAGCTGCCGTCCACGGCCTCCTTGATCGTGTCGAAGACGGCCGGGCCGATCTCCTTCATGACCGAGGTGAGCACGATCGGGCCGTACTCCGTGGTCTCGAACCAGTCGGCGTCGACACCGATGACCGAGACGTTGCCGGCCGCCTGCGCGACGGACGCCGTGCCGATGCCCACGGGGCCGGCGACGGGCATGATGATGTCCGCACCCTGGTCGATGAACGACTGGCCGATGTTCTTGCCGTCGTCCTGGCTGTCGAAGTTGCCGGCGAAGACGCCGGTCTGCGCGGCCTTGTCCCAGCCGAGGAGCGCGACGGTGGTGCCGTTGTCCTCGTTGTACTTGGCGATGCCGTCGGCGAAGCCGTCCATGAAGATGGTGACGGACGGGATCTGGATGCCACCGAAGGTCGCGACCTTGCCGGTGGTCGACGTCCCCGCGGCGACGTAGCCCGCGAGATAGGCCGCCTGGGCGGTGTCGAACAGGATCGGCTTGCCGTTCTCCAGGGTGACGGGCGCGAAGTCCGCGTCGGAGAAGGAGCTGTCGACGAGCGCGAAGTTCACGTCCGGGTTGGCCTCGGCGGCCGCCTGGATCGGGTCCTCGAGCAGGAAGCCGACGCCGATGATCAGGTCGCAGTTCTCGGCGACGAGACCGTCGATGTTCGGGGTGTAGTCGGTGTCCGCGGAGGACTCGACGGAGGCCACCTCGATGCCGAGCTCCTCCTCGGCCTGGGTCAGGCCCTCGAAGCCGGACTGGTTGAACGACTTGTCGTCGAAACCGCCCGCGTCCGAGACCATGCAGGCCTTGAAGTCGACGCTCTCCGACGCGGTCGCGCCGGGGGTCTCCTCGGTGTCCTCGGGGGCACTGCCACACGCCGCAAGTGCGAGGGCGACCGCCCCGCCGAGCACGGCCACTCGAATGATCTTCTTCACGCGACTCTCCTGAATCTCGTCAGCAGCCGGTCCGGCTGGGCCGACCGTGCGGGTAGCACGACGGTGTACCACCACAAGGTCTGGGGCTGCCCGGCATTGATTCTCGGACCATAACGAGCGAGAGGTGTCGGGCAGGTTACCGGCGGGTATCCGCGCAGGTTCCGTTACCGACTTGGTATGTGTACGCCCAGGCGACGGACGTTTCGTCTCAACCTGCGAGAAGCGCCGTCCGCGCCATAAGCAGCGCGCCGACCTCGATCGCCCGCTCGTCCACGCGCAGGTCGCCCTGGTGGATGTCGTAGGTGTGGCCGCCGGGCGTCCGGGTGCCCAGCCGCGCCATGGCTCCGGGCACCTTGGTCAGGTACCACGCGAAGTCCTCGCCGCCGAGGGACTGCTCGGTCAGCAGCACCGAGCCCTTGCCCAGCACGTCGTGCGCGGCCGCCTCGAGGACCCCTGTGGCATGCGCGGCGTTCTCGACCGGGGGTACGCCGCGGTGGTGGCGCACGTCGACCTCCACGCCCAGCGGCGCGACGACCTGCTCGACCGCGGCGTGGAAGACCTCCGAGGCCTTCTCCCACGCGCGGACGTCGAGGCAGCGGAGCGTGCCCTTGGCCGTGCCGGTCGAGGGGATCGCGTTGTGCGCCGACCCCGCCTGGACGGCACCCCACGTGAGGTTGACGCCGGAGCGCGGGTCCAGGCGCCGGCCCAGGATCGCGGGCACCTGCGTGATCACCTGGGCGAGGGCGAACACGACGTCACCGGTGAGGTGCGGCCGTGACGTGTGGCCGCCGGGGCCGGAGATCGTCACGGTCACCTCGTCGGAGGCGGACGTGATGGGTCCGATGCGGGTGCCGACCTGGCCGACGTCGACCTTGGGGTCGCAGTGGAACGAGTAGATCTCCCCGACGCCGTCCAGTCCACCCGCCGCCACCACGTCGAGCGCGCCGCCGGGCTGCACCTCCTCGGCGGGCTGGAAGATCAGCCGCACCCCGGTGCGCAGCTCGTCGGCCAGCTGGGCCAGCGCGATCCCGGCGCCGAGCACCGCGGCGATGTGCACGTCGTGGCCGCACGCGTGCGAGACGCCCCGCACGGTCGACGCCCAGGGCGCCCCGCACGTGTCCTGCACCGGCAGCCCGTCGAGGTCCGCCCGCAGCGCGATCCGCTTGCGGCCGGTGGTCACGGGGCCGGGGCCGATGTCGCAGATCAGGCCGCTGCTCGGCAGCAGGTGCGGCTCGAGCCCGGCGGCGCGCAGCCGCTCGGCGACCACCTTCGTGGTCCGCACCTCGGTGCGGCCCAGCTCGGGGTGGGCGTGCAGGTCGCGGCGGACGGCGACGAGCTCGTCGCGCAGGTCGGCGACGAGTGCGGCGAGGCGGACCGTCATCGGCTCGGTGGGCGCGGGCCGGAGGCTGGTCAGCGGAGCGACGAGAGGTCCGGGATGAGCGGGGGACACGTCTTCGACCCTAGCCGCGCCGACGCGGACCGGCGGATGCTGTCCGCGTCAGAGCAGGTCCTCGCGCCCGCGTCCGCGCCAGCCGTCCACCGCCGACTTCACCGACTGCGCGTGCTCCCGCGTGGTCACCAGCACCGCGTCGGGGGTGTCGACGACCACCGCGCGGGGCAGCCCCACCACGGACACCGTCCGGCCCGTGCCGGGGACGACGAACGCCCCGTCCGCGCCGACCCGCAGGACGACCGACTCGTCGCCGAGGGTGTCCCCCGCCAGCAGCTGCGCCAGGGAGTCGAAGTCGCCGATGTCGTCCCAGGAGAAGTCACCGGGCACGACCGCGACTCCCCCGGCAGCCGCGACCGGCTCGGCGATCGCGTGGTCGATGGCGATCTTGGTCAGCCCCGGCCACACGCGCCCGAGCACGTCCGCGCGGTCGGGCCCGTCCCACGCCGCGGCGATCTCCGCCAGCCCGGCGGCCAGCGCGGGCAGCTGCGTCGCCAGGTGGTCCAGCAGCACGCGTGCCCGGACCAGGAACATGCCGGCGTTCCAGCGGTACTCCCCGGTCGCCAGGTAGGCGGTCGCGGTCTCGGCGTCGGGCTTCTCCGTGAACCCGGCGGCGTGCGCGACGCTCGGGGCGTCCGCGAGACCGAGCGTCGCACCCGAGCGCACGTAGCCGAACGCGGTGGACGGGCCGGTGGCCGCGATGCCGATCGTCACGACGTACCCGGCACGGGCGGCGACGACGCCCTCGCGCACCGTCTGCTCGAACGCCTCGGTGCCGTCGATGACGTGGTCGGCCGCGAACGACCCGAGCACCACGTCCTCACCGTGCCGCTCGAGGAGCACGGCCGCCGCCAGCCCGATCGCCGCCATCGAGTCGCGCGGCGACGGCTCCGCCAGGACGTCCGCCGCACCGACCTCGGGCAGCTGGCCGGTCACGGCCTCGGCGTGCCGGGCCCCGGTCACCACGAGCACGCCGCCCTCGCCCGTCAGCGGGAGCAGCCGGTCGACCGTCGCCTGCAGGAGGGTGCGACCGGAGCCGGTCAGGTCGAGCAGGAACTTGGGGTGGCCGGCGCGCGACAGCGGCCACAGACGCGTGCCGGCACCGCCCGCCGGGACGACGGCGTGGAACCCGGGGATCGGAGAGGGCGACATGGGGGTCAGGGTAGCGAGCACGAACCCCCGCACCGTTCTGTGCAATACCTCACAGCGGGGGCCTAAGGGCCCTTGCCGAGCGGTCGCGTGCTGATCGGTTCACTACAGTTGCCGGGACAAGGACGCCGTCGTCCGAACCTCTGACCCACCAGGAGGGCTCCGTGCCTGCAGCACCCGTCAAGGGCGGAGCGCCGGCCCCTGCCCGCAGAGTGCCCGCCGGAACGCTCTACCGGGGGCGCGAGGGCATGTGGTCCTGGGTCGCCCACCGCATCACCGGCGTCGCCATCTTCTTCTTCCTCCTCGTGCACGTGCTCGACACGTCGCTCGTGCGCATCTCCCCGGAGGCGTACAACGACGTGATCGCCACGTACAAGAACCCGATCATGGGACTCGGTGAGGCCGGCCTCGTCGCCGCCATCGTGTTCCACGCGTTCAACGGCATCCGGATCATCCTGGTGGACTTCTGGGCCAAGGGTCCGCGGTACCAGCGCGTCATGCTCTGGGTCGTGATGGGGCTGTTCGTCGTGACCATGGCCGGCTTCCTGCCCCGCCACCTCATGCACGTGTTCGGAGGCGAGTGATGACCACGATCGCGGACCCGAAGGCACCGCGCCCCCCGCGCGCCCGCCCGTCCCGCCTCACCACCCGCGGCAACACCGAGCTGTACGGCTGGGTGTTGATGCGGGCGTCCGGCGTGGTGCTCGTCGTCCTGATCTTCGGGCACCTCTTCGTCAACCTGGTCGCCGGTGAGGGCGTCACGGCCATCGACTTCGGCTTCGTCGCCGGCAAGTGGGCGTCGCCGTTCTGGCAGGTCTGGGACCTGCTCATGCTCTGGCTCGCCATGATCCACGGCACCAACGGCGTGCGGACGATCATCAACGACTACGCGGAGCGCGACGGCGTGCGGCTGGTGCTCAAGGGCCTGCTGTACCTCGCGTTCGTCGTGGTCGTCGTGCTCGGCACGCTCGTGATCTTCACGTTCGACCCGTGCCCGGCGGGCTCCCCGGCGGACCTGCTGCCGTCGTTCTGCACGGCCTGACCCACAGACAGGAAGGCATCGACCCCGATGCAGACCCACCAGTACGACGTCGTGATCGTCGGCGCGGGCGGCGCCGGCATGCGCGCGGCGCTGGAGTCCTCCACCCGCGTGCGCACGGCAGTCATCTCCAAGCTCTACCCGACGCGCTCCCACACGGGCGCGGCGCAGGGCGGCATGTGCGCCGCGCTGGCCAACGTCGAGGAGGACAACTGGGAGTGGCACACGTTCGACACCGTCAAGGGCGGTGACTACCTGGTGGACCAGGACGCCGCCGAGGTGATGGCCAAGGAGGCCATCGACGCGGTGCTCGACCTGGAGAAGATGGGCCTGCCGTTCAACCGCACGCCCGAGGGCAAGATCGACCAGCGCCGGTTCGGCGGGCACACCCGCAACCACGGCGAGGCGGCCGTTCGACGGTCCTGCTACGCCGCGGACCGCACCGGGCACATGATCCTGCAGACGCTCTACCAGCAGTGCGTGAAGAACGAGGTGGAGTTCTTCAACGAGTTCTACGTGCTGGACCTGCTGGTGGACCACGACCTTGCGGCCGGCCACGTGCCGGACGGCGAGGAGGTCAACGTCTCCGGCGTCGTCGCCTACGAGCTGGCCACCGGGGAGATCCACGTCTTCCGGGCCAAGTCGGTGGTGCTGGCCACCGGCGGCGCGGGCAAGATCTACAAGACGACCTCCAACGCGCACACCCTCACCGGCGACGGCATGGCGCTGGCGTACCGCCGCGGCATCCCGCTGGAGGACATGGAGTTCTTCCAGTTCCACCCGACCGGCCTGGCCGGCCTGGGCATCCTGCTCTCCGAGGCGGCGCGTGGCGAGGGTGGCATCCTGCGCAACTCCGAGGGCGAGCGCTTCATGGAGCGCTACGCCCCGACCATCAAGGACCTGGCGCCGCGCGACATCGTCGCCCGGTCCATGGCCAACGAGGTGCGTGAGGGCCGCGGCGCCGGCCCCAACAAGGACTACGTGCTGCTCGACCTGACGCACCTGGAGCCGGCGCACATCGACGCCAAGCTGCCGGACATCACCGAGTTCGCCCGGACGTACCTGGGCATCGAGCCGTACACCGAGCCCGTGCCGGTCTACCCGACGGCCCACTACGCGATGGGCGGCATCCCCACCAACATCGAGGCGGAGGTGCTGCGCAACTCCACGGACGTCATCCGCGGCCTGTACGCCGCCGGCGAGGTGGCCTGCGTGAGCGTGCACGGCTCCAACCGCCTGGGCACCAACTCGCTGCTGGACATCAACGTGTTCGGCAAGCGGGCCGGCATCTCGGCCGCGAGGTACGCCGTCACCGCGTCCTTCGTCGACCTGCCCGAGGACCCGGCTGCCACCGTCGTCGCCGGACTGGAGGAGATCCGCACGCGTCCCGACGGGGAGCGCGTCTCGGACATCCGCCGCGCGCTGCAGGAGTCGATGGACCTCAACGCGCAGGTGTTCCGCACGGCCGACTCGCTCACGCAGGCGCTCGACGACATCAAGGCGCTGCAGAAGCGGTTCCGCCGGGTGTCCGTGCAGGACAAGAGCAAGATGTTCAACACCGACCTGCTGGAGGCCGTCGAGCTGGGCTTCCTGCTCGACATCGCGGAGACGGTCGTCGTCGGCGCCCTCAACCGCGAGGAGTCCCGCGGCGGTCACTTCCGCGAGGACTTCCCGGACCGCGACGACAAGGGCTACATGCGCCACACCATGGCGTACCGCCGGCCGCTGCCGGTCAAGGGCCACCGCCTGTGGGGCACCGAGGGCGACGGCGACCACAAGGGCTCCTTCGCGCACACCACCCTGTTCGAGGACTACCAGCTCGTCCTGGGTTCCAAGCCCGTCACGATGACCCGCTACCAGCCGATGGAGCGTAAGTACTGATGACCGCGACCCTCGACGCCCCTGCTGCTGAGGTCGGTGCGATCCCGTCCTTCGACGTGACGCTGAAGATCCGGCGCTACCTGCCCGACGACGGCGCCGGTGCCCCGGAGCCGTACTGGGACGAGTTCACCGTCCGCGCCCACGGCACCGACCGCGTGCTCGACGCCCTGCACAAGGTGAAGTGGGAGGAGGACGGCTCCCTCACCTTCCGCCGCTCCTGCGCCCACGGCGTGTGCGGGTCCGACGCCATGCGGATCAACGGCCGCAACCGGCTGGCGTGCAAGACGCTGCTCAAGGACCTGGACCCGAGCAAGCCGATCATCGTCGAGCCCATCAAGGGCCTGCCGGTGATCAAGGACCTGGTCGTCGACATGGAGCCGTTCTTCGCGTCGTACCGCGAGATCATGCCGTTCCTCATCACCACCGGGAACGAGCCCACCAAGGAGCGCCTGCAGAGCGCCGAGCAGCGCGAGCGGTTCGACGACACCACCAAGTGCATCCTCTGCGCCGCGTGCACCTCGTCGTGCCCGGTGTTCTGGACCGACGGGCAGTACTTCGGGCCCGCCGCGATCGTCAACGCGCACCGGTTCATCTTCGACAGCCGCGACGAGGGTGGCGCCCAGCGCCTCGAGATCCTCAACGACAAGGAGGGCGTGTGGCGCTGCCGCACCACCTTCAACTGCACCGAGGCGTGCCCGCGTGGCATCGAGGTGACGAAGGCGATCCAAGAAGTGAAGAGGGCGATGATCACCCGCGCCTTCTGACCCGCTCAGCCGCGAAGGGCACGCACCCGCTGGGTGCGTGGCAGGTGATGATCTCCCGTGCCCGCTGACCTCCCGTCCCCACCCTCCGGCCCCGAGGACGAGATCCCCCTGCCCGGCGGGAACGTCGGCGGCGCCGTCCGCGTGGGGGACACGGTGCGCCGACCGACCGGCCCGTGGACCCCGGCGGTGCACGAGCTGCTGCGGTTCCTCGACGACGCGGGACTCGGCCGCATCCCCCGGGTGCTCGGCATCGACGACCGCGACCGGGAGATCCTCACGTTCCTGCCCGGACGGGTGCTGGACATCGGCCGCGAGACTCTGAGCGATGCCCAGGTGCGCTCGGCGATGGCGTGGCTGCGCGAGTACCACGCGACGGTCGCCGGCTTCCCGCGCGACAGCCGGCGGTGGCGGTTCCTCGAGCGCGCCCTGGCCCCCGGGGAGATCGTGTGCCACCACGACACCGCGATGTACAACATGGCGTTCGACGGCGAGGAGCTGGCAGGCGTCTTCGACTGGGACGTCGCCGGGCCCGGGATCCCGCTGGACGACGTCGCGATCTTCGCGTGGAACGGCGCGGTCCTCTTCCCGGACGCCGACGCCGACGAGGTCGCGCACGGCCTGCGCACCACGGCGGACGGCTACGGCGGCGGCCTCGACCCGCACGCGCTGCTCGACCACGTGCTGGTGCGCATGACCGGCGCCGCCGACAAGATCGCGGCGGCCCAGGCGGCGGGCGACCCGGGCATGCTGCGGCTCGGCACGGTCGGCGAGCCCGCGGCCACCCGCGCACGGCTCACGGTGCTGCGCGGTCGGCTCCCGGTCCTGCACCAGGCTCTCGACCGCTGACCTCGCCGTCCGGCTCGTCGGTCGACGGGGGGCCGACGAACGGCGGGTCGGCCGTCCACGCGGCCGCGAGCAGCACGATGCGGGCGATGAGGTTGATCCACACCAGCAGCGTGACGATCACGGCCACGGACGTGAACAGGGGGTTCCGGCTCACGCTGCCGGCCACCACGGAGGTACCGAGGATCCGGACCGCGCCCATCCCGACCGCCGCGATGACCGCACCGCGCCACAGGTCACGCCACGCGGGATCCTCCCCGGCGAGCACCTTGACCAGCAGCAGGAAGATCGAGGCGTCGATGAGGAGGCCCACCAGGACCGCGACCACCCGGAGCACGACCGCGGTCGACCCGCCCCACCCGAGCGCGTCGAGCACCCACTGCGCGGCCGACGCCACTGCGGTGGTCAGCACCGCCGAGAGCAGGATCGCGACCCCCATGCCCACGAAGCCCCCGAGCTCCCGGGCCTTGCCGAGCACCACGTTCCCGCCCGGCCCGTCGTCGGCGAACATCGCCCGCAGCGCCGTGCGCAGGGCCGCCATCACGGCGATCGCGCTGACCAGCAGGACGACGACCGCCACGATCCCGGTGAGCGTCAGCCCGCCGCTGAGCTCGAGGGAGTCCGGGTCGATCATTCCCGTGTCGTCACCGGTGTCGAGGAGCCCCGGCAGCGACGCGTTGACGGAGTCCAGCACCCTCTGGCGCAGCGCGTCGTTCCCGCCGAGGACGGCCATGAAGACGGTGTAGCTGATGGTCAGCGCGGCGAACACGGAGAACAGGGCGGCGTACGCGATGCCGCCGGTGAGCACCCCGCCACCGCGGGACCCGAACCGGGCGTTGGCGCGGCCGGCACGGCTGTGCTGCCACCACGCGAGCAGCTTCTGCACCCGCGCCACGAGCGACACGCGCGGCGTCGGCGGCGAGGGGTCCGGAGCCACCGCCGTGGCGTGCGCGTGGGCGGCCCCGGCACCGGTCGCAGGACGCGTGCCGTCGGCTGCCATGACCCGACCCTAGGTCGCGGCGACGACCCCGGCATCTGCGGGCGACCCGGTGAGAGTGAAGTCACGAGCGGGCCGCCAGACGCCGTCGTCGCCGTGGGCGTAGCTGTGGAAGCTGTCGGCGACGAAGGAGGCGTCGAAGTCGCCCAGCCCGTCGAACGCCGCGTCCAGCTGGTCGTCCGGAACCTCGTGCGCGACCGTGACGTGCGGGTGGTACCGGAACCGGAGCTCCTGGGCGAGGACGCCCGAGCGGACGCTGCGCTCCAGGCCCTCGCAGCCGGGAGCCCCCTCGGTCACGCGGACGAACACCACGGGTGAGACCGGCCGGAACGTCGCCGTCCCCCGCAGGCGGATCACGAACGGTGCGTGCTGCTGCGCGACGGCGGCGAGGTGCTCGTCGACGGTCAGGATCTCGTCGTGCTCGATCACGGTGGGGCCCAGCAGCGTGATGTGCGGCGGGATGAACTCGGCCCACGGGTCACCGAACCGCGCCCGCGCGGCCTGCAGCACCGAGCCGTACGGCTCCGGCACGGTGATCGCGACGCCGATCCGGAGCTGGTCGCCGGACCGTTCCGGCAGCCTCACGCGCCCACCCGGGTGCGCGCGCGGCGGGGCAGCAGACCGCTGCGGTCGTACAGCCGCTCGAGCGTCGCCCCGGCCAGCTCGCTCGCCCGGTCGGCACCGTCGGAGAGCACGTCGTCGAGCGACGCCGGGTCCGCCAGATACCCGTGCACGCGGGCCTGGAACGGCGCGAGGAAGTCCACGACGACGTTGGCCAGGTCGACCTTCAGGTCGCCGTACCCCTTGCCCGCGTAGTCGGCCTCGAGCGCCGGGATCTCCCGGCCGGTGAGCGCCGAGTAGATGGTGAGCAAATTGGAGACGCCCGCCTTGCCCTCAGGATCGAAGCGGATCTCCCGGTCCGCGTCGGTGACCGCCGACCGGATCCGCTTGGCGACGACCTTGGGGTCGTCGAGCAGCTCGATGAGGCCGTTCGGGCTGCCCGCCGACTTGCTCATCTTGGCCGCCGGGTCCTGCAGGTCGTAGATCTTCGCGGTCGCCTTCACGATGTGCGGCTCCGGCACCACCACGGTGTCCGGCCCGAACCGGGAGTTCAGCCGCTGCGCGAGGTCCCGGGTCAGCTCCAGGTGCTGGCGCTGGTCCTCCCCCACGGGCACGAGCGTGGTGTCGTACAGGAGGATGTCCGCCGCCATGAGCACCGGGTAGGTGAACAGGCCGACGGTGGTGCCCTCGGCGCCGTGCTTGCCGGACTTGTCCTTGAACTGCGTCATCCGGTTGGCCTCGCCGAACCCCGTGTGGCACGAGAGCAACCAGGCCAGCTCCGCGTGCTCCGGCACCTGCGACTGCACGAACAGGATCGAGCGAGCCGGGTCCACGCCCGCGGCCAGGTACTGCGCGGCGGTGCGGCGGGTGCGGTCGCGCAGCACGGACGGGTCGGGGCTCACCGTCAGGGCGTGCAGGTCCACGACGCAGTAGATGGCGTCGTGCTCCTCCTGCAGGGCGACCCACTGCGTCAGCGCGCCCAGGTAGTTGCCCAGGTGGAGGGAGTCGGACGTGGGCTGCATCCCCGAGAAGATGCGCGACTGCTGCGGCGCCAAGACCATCGGACCATTCTGTCAGGGCGGGCGGACCCGGCGTGCCGGATGCCGCCCGGGAGGGGGAGGACGGGTGCGGACCGGTGTCAGGTGGCCTCGTCGTCGTACGGTGCCGGCGTCGGCGGGACCGCTGCGGCCGCAGCCCCACCCGTGGCGGCGCGGGCGGCGCCGGTACCCGTCACCGGACGGCTGGCGGGCGGTCGGACGGGCCGGGGCGGGTCGTCCTCGAGGAGGGCGTCCCGCACGATCCTGCGCGGGTCGTACTTGCGGGGGTCGAGCGCGGCCCAGTCGACGTCGCCGACCTCCTCGGCCAGCTCCTCGTCCACGCGCGCCTTGGCGTCCCGGACGAACGCCCGCCCCCGGCGGACCCACTGTCCCAGCTGCTCGGCGTAGCCGGGGAGCCGCTCGGGGCCGATGACCAGCGCGGCGACGACGAGCAGCACCAGCAGCTCACCGCCGTTGATCCCGAACACCGGGTCAGACTACCCCTGCGGCCTGCGCCGGGGGCCCGGGCCGACCGACGGTCGAGCCTGCCTACGTGGGCGACTCGTCCAGCTGGACGCGCACGTCGCGCTCGTCGGAGCCGCTGCGGACGCGCAGCACGATGGTGTCCCCCGGCGTGCGCGCACGGATCGCCACGATGAGCTCGTCCGGGTCGGTCACGGGGCGTCCGTCGATGGCCAGGATGACGTCCCCGGGGTGGATGCCGGCGCGCTCCGCAGGGCCGTCGGCGGAGACCGGCTCCCGTCCCTGCTGCGCGGCCGACGAGACCTGCACGCCCTCGCCGGTGTACCGCTGGTCCAGCAGCACGCCGATGATCGGGTACGTCGCCCGACCGGACTCGATGAGCTGGTCCGCGGTGCGGCGCACCTGGTTCGAGGGGATGGCGAACCCCAGCCCTATGCTCCCGCCGACGATCGAGGTGGAGCCCGGCGGCTGGGCGATGGCCGAGTTGATCCCGATGACCTCGCCGGCCAGGTTCACCAGCGGACCGCCGGAGTTGCCGGGGTTGATCGCGGCGTCGGTCTGGATCGCGTTGATGAACGCCTGGTCGTCGGGGTCGTCCGACTCGCCCGCGGACACGGGCCTGTTGAGCGCGCTGACGATGCCCGTGGTCACGGTCCCGGCCAGGCCGAGCGGAGCACCGACGGCCACGACGGCGTCCCCGACCACCACGCCGTCGGAGTCACCGAGCAGCAGGGGCGTCAGGCCCTGCACGTCGACCTTGAGCACCGCGAGGTCGTAGTCGGCCGTGCGGCCCACGATCGTCGCCTCCTGCTCGCTGCCGTCGACGAACGTCACCGTGATCGTCGTGGCGTCCGCCCCGTCCGCCTGGGCGATCACGTGGTTGTTGGTGACCAGGTACCCGTCGCCGCGCAGCACGAAGCCCGACCCGGTGGCGCTGCCCCCGAGGCCGTCGACCTGGATCGAGACCACGCTGGGCAGCACGCGCGAGGCGATCCCCGCCACCGACTCCGGGGCGCGCTCGACCGGTCCGGCTCCCACGGGCGCCACGGGCAGACCCGCGTCCGCGAGGTGGTCGTCCTCGTCCAGGCGCGCGCCGAGGACGCCGCCGACCGCGCCCGCCGCGAGGGCCAGCACGACGAGCGGCGCGATCCACACGAGGGAGAGGGAGCGTCGGCGCCTGCGGTGCACCACGACCGGCGGGACGTCGTGCGGCCCCCGCTCGGGCACGGGTGCCGCGTCCGGCATCCCCGCCCACGGGGCACCCGGCTGCTGCGCCGTCGACCCGTACGGGCTCGGGGCCCCGGTCGGCGGCAGCGAGCCGTGCGGCACGGACCAGTGCGTCCCGGGCGCGCGCGATGCCGTAGAGGGCTCGCGCGGCGCGGTGGTTTCCGGGAGCGCCGGCGTGGGCGGGAGGTCACGACGTCCCGACGGCGACGCGAACGGGCTGGTCGGCGCCGCGACCGGGTCGGTCCCGGGGTCCGGTGCCGCGGCGTGCGCGTCGTCGGGGGTCGTCATGGTCGTTCGAGCGCTCCTGCCACGGTGTTCCAGCCGCGCGTGATCCGCGCGGGCACGCCGTCGTCGAAGGCGCCGCCCGGAAAGGCTCCCACAAGTGTCTCGCCCGACGCCGAGGACTGCGAGCCGACCACCTGGACCACGGTTGCGTCCGACTGCCACACGACGTGCCACGGCTCGTAGGACAGGACGTACACCTCCCGGCCACCGACCTCGCTCGTCGGCGCACCGGCCAGGGCGCTCGTCTCGAGGCGCCCCTGCTGCTCGGTGACCACGAAGGAGGTCCCGTCGGCGGCGCGCACGTCGACCTCCAGCACGCGCGAGTCGTCCTCCGCCCAGCGCACGGAGGTCACCGACCACCCGTCGGGCAGCGCGGCGGGGAACGACCACGCGTGCTCGCGCAGCCACGACACCGTCTCGGTCACGCCCTCCGTGCGGTCGGCCGTGCCCGAGACGCCGGTGGTCGGCGGCGGACCCGCGGTGATCGCCTGGCCGAGCAGGCCGAGGTCGACGCCGGGGTGGACGGTCGGCACGACGTCGGGCCGCTCGCCGAGGACGAAGAGCATCGCCGCCACGGCACCGAGACCGGCCATCGAGCCGGCGGCGAGCCGGACCGCCGACCGCCGGTGCCCGACGTCCCCGCGCAACGAGCCGCCCGCGCGCCACCCGCGGGCACCCAGCCCGCCGCTCGCCACCCCGTAGGAGGCCAGCTCGTCGCGGGACTGCCGCCCCGGCGGGGCGAAGGGGTCGCTGCCGCACAGGTCCGCGCCGGCGGCGAGCGAGAGCAGGCGCGCCGTCAGGTCGGGCGCCGGCTCCACCTCGTCGGCGGACGCCAGGGCGCGCCGGGCCGCACGGGAGGCGGCCAGCTCGGCGCAGCACTCGGGGCAGACGGCGACGTGCGCGAGGGCCTTCTCGGTGTCCGCCACCGAGAGCTGCCCGTCGGCCAGCGCGCTGATCCGCGACCCGAGGTGGCTCATCCGAGGACCGTCAGCGGGGACGCGTCGGCGGAGTCGACGAAGGTGGTCGGCGCGCGGTGCTCGAGAGAGACGCGCAGCCGCGCGCGGGCGCGGTGGATGCGGGACCGGACGGTGCCCAGCTTGATCCCGAGCGTGACCGCGATCTCCTCGTAGGAGAGTCCCTCGATGTCACACAGCACGACGGCCGCGCGGTACTCCGGCGGCAGGTCGTCGAGGGCGCGCTGGATGTCGAGGTCGAGGTTGCCGTGCTCGAACGCGCGCTCAGGAGCTCCCAGCTGGTCGCCCGAGGCGTACCGCTCGGAGTCCTCACCCATGGCGTCCATGCGGATGCGCTGGCGCCGGCGTGCCTGGTCGAGGAACAGGTTGGTGGTGATCCGGTGCAGCCAGCCCTCGAACGTGCCGGGCGTGTAGGAGTGCAGGGAACGGAACACGCGGACGAACGTCTCCTGCGTGAGGTCCTCGGCGTCGTGCTTGTTGCCGGTGAGCCGGTAGGCCAGCCGGTACACCCGCGCGGAGTGGTCGCGGACGATCTCCTCCCACGACGGAGCCTGCCAGGCGGCGGGCTGGGTGGCGGGCTGGCTGGCCACAGGACGGGTCTCCTCGGTACGTGACATCGTGCCCCAGTGTCCCAGGTGGACCTGTGAGCCTCGAACGGTAGGAACGCCTGCGGGGCCCCAGAAGTTCCGCCCTCGGCGGAGCCGACCGCCTCCCGCGTCCGGCGGGGCGCCGCGACTACTCTGGTCGACGACCGTTGCAGCTCCACCCCGTCCCGCCCAGGAGGCAGCCATCTCCACCGACAAGGCCCAGAGCTGGGTCTACTGCGAGGAGTTCCTGCCGGAGGACGACATCCTGCTGCGTGCCCGTGAGCGTGCCGCGCAGCTCGGGTGCACGCCCGTCCTGCCCGGGTCCGGCGCTGCGCTGAGCGTGCTGGCCGCCGCCGTGGCGGCGCGGGCCGTCGTCGAGATCGGCACCGGTGCCGGCGTCGGCTCCCTCTACCTGCTGCGCGGCATGCCGGCGGACGGCGTGCTCACCACCATCGACCTCGAGGTCGAGCACCAGCGTGCCGCCAAGGAGGCGTTCGCCGAGGAGCGCGTCAAGCCGACCCGGACGCGGACGATCTCCGGCCGCGCCCTCGAGGTGGTGCCGCGACTGACCGACGGCGGCTACGACCTCGTGTTCGTCGACGCCGACAAGGAGAGCTACCCGGGCTACGTCGAGCAGGCGGTGCGCCTGCTGCGGCCCGGTGGCGTGCTCGCGGTGGACAACGCCCTGTGGCACGACCGGGTGGCCGACCCCGCGCGACGGGACGAGACGACGACGACCATCCGCGAGGTCGGCCGCATCGTGCGTGCCGACGACCGCCTGCTCCCCGCCCTCCTGCCCACGGGCGACGGGCTCCTGGTCGCCGTCAAGCGCTGAGCTCTCGGCGGGTTGTGCTCCG
Organism: uncultured Cellulomonas sp.; assembly: GCF_963527515.1. Lineage (NCBI taxonomy): Bacteria > Bacillati > Actinomycetota > Actinomycetes > Micrococcales > Cellulomonadaceae > Cellulomonas > uncultured Cellulomonas sp. The sequence goes on from NZ_CAURTV010000020.1 coordinate 41,384, forward strand.
ACGCATGACGCGATGACCCACCCTCGTGACAGCAGTGCCTCCTCGTTGCTACGGTGCTGATACCGACCGGTCGGTTTGCTTCGAGAGGAGGCAGCTCCCCATCAGCGCCTCGCAGTCGCCGGTCGCGGGCGGGGCACCCACGAGAGGACACAACGTCGTGACATCTCCGATCTTCTGGCGGCGGGCCGTCGCCACCGCTGCACTCCTCACCACGGTCGCGGTCGGCGGGGTCGCCGGTCCCGCCGTCGCTGCCGACAACCCGTACGAGCGCGGACCGGCACCGACCTGGGCCAGCATCGAAGCCGCACGCGGCGCGTTCGCCGTCTCCCAGTCGTCGGTCTCGCGGTACCTGGTCAGCGGCTTCGGCGGGGGCACCATCTACTACCCGTCGGACCGGTCGCAGGGCACGTTCGGTGCGGTCGTCGTCGCCCCCGGCTACACGGCGAGGCAGTCGAGCATCGCCTGGCTCGGGCCGCGGATCGCGTCGCAGGGGTTCGTCGTGTTCACCATCGACACGACGACGGTCTACGACCAGCCCGCGTCCCGGGGTGACCAGCTGCTCGCGGCCGCCGACTACCTGACCCAGCGGAGCTCGGCGGCCGACCGGATCGACGCCGGCCGGGTCGCCGTCATGGGCCACTCGATGGGCGGCGGCGGAACCCTGGAGGCCGTCAAGGACCGTCCGTCGCTCAAGGCGGCGATCCCGCTGACGCCCTGGAACATCGACAAGACCTGGCCCGAGGTCACCACCCCGACCCTGGTCATCGGTGCGCAGAACGACTCCGTCGCCTCGGTCGCGTCGCACGCCCGGCCGTTCTACCAGACCCTGCCGGCGTCGACCCCGCGCACCTACCTGGAGCTGCGGGGAGCCAGCCACTTCGCGCCCAACACCTCCAACACGACGATCGCCGAGTACTCGATCGCCTGGCTCAAGCGGTTCGTCGACGCTGACACCCGCTACACGCAGTTCCTCTGCCCGGCGCCGTCCGGCTCTGCACTCTCCGCCGTGAGCACCAGCTGCCCGTTCTGATCGCGCGGACGAGCCCCGCACCGACCCACGGGACGGTGCGGGGCCGACGCCGTCAGCGCAGGTCGTCCAGGAACCGCAGCAGCAGTCGGGCGCCGAAGCCGGTCGCACCCTCGGTGACCTCGTGCCGGTCGGAGGTCGCGCGGGCGGGCCCGGCGATGTCCAGGTGCGCCCACGTCCGCGCACCGACGAAGTGCCGCAGGAACAGCGCGGCGGTGATCGACCCGCCACCGATGTGCTTGTCGACGGGGACGTGGCGCAGGTCGGCGATGGCGGAGGACACGGCCTCCTCGTACTCCTCGACCAGCGGCATGTGCCACGCCAGCTCGCCGGAGGCGTCGGCCGCCGCCAGCAGGGAGCTCACCAGGCCGGCGTCGGCGGAGTAGAGCGCGGCGTGCTGCTTGCCCAGGCCGAGGGTCGCGGCGCCGGTGAGCGTGGCGACGTCGATGAGCACGTCCGGGTCGAGGGTGGCGTCCGCCCAGGCCAGGGCGTCGGCCAGGACCAGGCGACCCTCGGCGTCGGTGTTGGCGATCTCGACGGTGGTGCCGCCCCACATCGTCAGGACGTCGCCGGGGCGGTAGGAGGCGCCACCGACATGGTTCTCGGCGAGCGGCAGCACCGCGGTGACCCGGTGGGCGACCCCGGCGGCGGCGGCACCGAGCACGGTGGCCAGCGCGACGGCGGCCCCGGTCATGTCGGTCTTCATCGGCACCATGGCCTCGCGCGGCTTGATCGAGAGGCCGCCGGTGTCGAACGTGATGCCCTTGCCCACGACGACCACGTGCTGCCCGCCGGCGGTCGGCGGCGAGTACGTCACCGTGACCAGCCGGGGTGGCGACGCCGAGCCGGCGCCGACAGCGAGGATCCCGCCGAACCCCTCGGCCGCCAGCTCGCGCGGTCCGCGCACGACGACCTCGAGGCCCGCCTTCGTCGCCAGCCGCTTCGCCTGGTCGGCCAGCCAGGCCGGGGTCTTGGTGCTGGCCGGGGTGGTCGCCAGGTCCCGGACCAGCCAGGTGGCCGTGGCGGCGGTGCGACCCTCCGCGACCGCGGCGGCGGGACGCATGCCGTCGCGACCGAGCAGGACGAGGTCCGCGACCTCGCGGGTCGGGGCGTCCTTGGCCGACGCCCTCGGCGGCGCGTAGGCCGCGAGCAGGTACCCCTCAGCCACCGCCCGGGCGGCGGTCGCGGCGGCGGAGTCGTCCTGGTTCGCCTCGGCGCCGAGCGTCGTCACCACCGTGCGCAGCCCGCGGG
>NZ_CAURTV010000021.1:0-41861 GCF_963527515.1 uncultured Cellulomonas sp.
GCGCAGGCGCAGCGGGCGGAGCTGCGGCTGCCGGTGGAGTGGCCGCGTTGCTGGCCTCGATCCCGCTGGGCGCCGCGGCGGTGGCCGTGGGCAGCGTCGCGATCGCTGCGGCGGCGGCCATCAGCGTCGCCACGCTCCTCGGCGACCCGGAGGGTTCGACGCTGGTGGCGCCGAGCCCGACGTCCAGCACCGTGGCGAGCACCGCGGAGCCGACGCCGTCGGTCTCGGCCGTGGCGACGCCCCAGCCGACCGACATCCCGACGCCCGAGCCGTCCGAGCTGTTCCTGGACGAGACCGTCCTGGAGGACGACGCGGCGGACGAGGGTGACCTGCTGGCCGACGGCCCCGCCGAGGAGACGCCGGCCGACCCCGTGGATCCGGTGGAGCCTGCAGACCCGGCTGACCCGGCTGACCCCGTCGATCCCGGCGACCCCGGTGATCCTGTCGGTCCCGGCGACCCCATCGACCCACCGCCGACGCCTCCCGACGTGTCGGTCGACGTCCCAACCGGTGGCCTGGCGCTCGAGGCCGGGCTCGGTGACCAGCTGGTCTCGGTCGGTGTGCGCAACAGCGGTGGTACTGCAGCGACCGACCTGGTTGCCGAGGTCACGCTGCCCGACGGCGTCACGCTCGACGGTGTCGCCGACCCCGCTCTGGCGGGCCTGGCGGCAGGGCGGTTCGCGGCGTCGACGGCCGGCTGGGTGTGCGTCACCGCGGACGTGACCCAGCTCGCGCGCTGCACGCTCGACAGGCTGCCGGGCTTCGCGACGACCACCCTGGTGCTGCGTGTCTCCATCGACGAGTCGTTCGACCGCGCCGACGGCGAGATCGGCCTGCGGGTGGTGGGCACCGGACTGGTCTACGTCGCCCCCCCGATCTACGTCGCCATCGCACCCGCGCCCGCCCGGCTCGCCCTGCGCAGCGTCCCGACGGGCGTCGAGCTGGCGACCGCACGGACCCGCCAGCTCGACCTGGCCGTCTCGAACGTGGGTGGGACCACTATCCCCGCCGACGAGGGGGTCGTGACAGTCAGCCTGCCGCCCGGTGTCGCGGGTGCCGCAGGACCAGGTTCCGCGTGGAGGTGCGCGGGCGCCGGTCCGCTGGTCTGCCGCACGGGATCGATCGGCGCACGCGCGGACGCGCCCCTGTCCCTGCTCCTGTCCGCGGCGCCGGGTGCCGAGCAGGACGGCACGCTCACGCTCCAGCTGGCGCCGAGCGGCCGTCGCTCCCTCGAGACGGTCGCCCTGCCGCTCACCGTCCGTCGTCCGGCCGCGCTGGCCGTCAACGGGGTCAGCACGGCCCAGGTCGGGCTCGGCAGCCCCACGGTGGTGCCCCTGAGCATCTCCAACACCGGCGGGCTGCCGGCGCAGGGCGTCCAGGTGACGCTCCGCCGTCCCGCGACGCTAGGCTTCGGGTCGCCACCGGTCGCCAGCGACGCCTGGAGCTGCCCGGCCGGCGGAGGGACCGTCGTCTGCACCGCGGCGCAGATCGACCCCGGGGCCACCCTCGACCTGCCGCTCGAGGTGCACGCGGTCGAGGGAAACTTCCCCCAGGGCGCACCGGTCTGGGTCACCGCCGAGGCCCCCGACGCCGACGCTGCGCAGCCGTACCGTATCGCCGTCGACGTGCTCCGACCGGTCCTCGGGCTCGGCGGCTACGACCCCCAGGTCGAGCTGAGGTCCGACGGCACCGGGACCGTGCGGTTCACGGTGAGCGCGACCGACGCCGATGCCGCGGGGACCGTCGTCACGCTGAACCTGCCCGCGCACGTGCAGGCCGCCCCGCAGCTGGTCGACGGGTGCACCTCGGCGCGGAACCCGCACACCGTCGTGTGCGAGCTGGGGACCGTGCGGGTGGACGCGCCCGTGCGGGTGGAGGCCGACGTCACGTGGAAGCGGCACGCCTGGGGCACGGTGACGATGGTCGCCACCGCCTCCGGCGCCGAGCCCGTGCGCGCACACCGGTGGGTGTACACCCCCGTCGTCTCCGCCCTCCCGGCGAGCGGTCCCGCCGCCGAGACGGTGATCCCGTCGCCGTCGCCCGTGACCCCTGACCGCGGGAACAGCCCGGCGGCCCCGGCAGACCGGGGGAATGCTGCCGCGGCGAGCTCGGAGCGTGGGAACGCCGATGCCGCGGCGACCTCTGAGCGCGGGGACACTGCGGCGACCGCGGAGCGCGGCAACAGTGGGGCCGGCAACAGTGGGGCGGCGGCCGGTGAGCGAGGGAACGGACCGGCGGGTGGCAGCGAGCGCGGCAACGGCCCGCCCGCGCGGGTGCCGCTCGACGAGGCATCGCCCGATACCCGGACGCCGTCGACTGACCAGCCGCAACAGACCTCGGTCGACGACCCCGTGGAGCAGGCCTGCCCCGGTGCGGAGCCCGCGCTGCGGGGACTCCACGCCGCGGCTCCGTGGGCGACACCCGACTGCGGAGACGACGAGGGACCCGACTGGATGTCGACGAGGTGAGCACGCGGGCAGTCAGCCGGCGCGGCTGACCACCTGCGTGACGGCGTCCGACACCGGCGTCCCGCCGCCCACCAGCTCCAGGACCACCCCCGCGGTGCGCGGCTCGTGCAGCAGCGCCACCAGGACCTCCGCCACGTCCGCGCGTGGGATGACGCCCCCGGGGACGCGCTCGTCGAGGTGGACCGCGCCGGTCGGGGGGTCGTCGGTCAGGTGGCCGGGGCGCAGGATCGTCCAGTCGAGGTCCCGCTCGCGCAGGTTGCCCTCGGCGGCGCGCTTGGCGACGAGGTAGGCGGCGAAGATCTCGTCCGTGCCGTCGGGCGGCGGGGCGTCGGCGCCCATCGAGGAGACCAGGACGTAGCGGCGTACGCCGGCCAGTGCGGCCCCGTCGGCGAGCAGGCCGGCCGCGGCCCGGTCGACCGTGTCCTTGCGTGCGGCTCCGCTGCCCGGACCGGCGCCCGCCGCGAACACGACGGCGTCGGCACCGGCGATCGCCTCGGCCACGTCACGGGCGTTGGCCCGTTCGAGGTCGAGGACGACGGCCTCGGCGCCGTCCGCGACGACGTCCTCCACGTGGACCAGCTGGCGGACCAGGGCGACGGGCACGTCACCGCGGGAGGACAGGGCGCGCGAGAGGTGCCGGGCAACCTGCCCGTGGCCCCCCGCGATAGCGATGCGCATGGGCACCACCGTAGGCAGGGGTCCGGGGACCGGCGAGTGGGGGCGGTCAGCCCGGCCGGTCGGCGTCGCCGACGAGCCGCAGGTGCGTCAGCCGGTCGCCGAGGCGGTGCACCTCGTCGGAACCCGGGGCCGCGAGCGAGAGTGCCGTGTACGTGTCCGAGCCGGGCAGCAGCTCGGTGGCGAACTCCCGCAGGATCTCGGCGACCTCCGCCAGGTCGGCGGGCGCGTGGGCGGTCCCCTCGGGGAGGCTCACGTAGAGCAGGAGCCCGGGCTGCGGGCGGGGAAGGGGTGCGGGCAGTGCCATGTCGTCTCCGGGTGCGCGGTCCGCGGCGCCCGGGTGGCGGGCGGCGGTCTGGTCGAGGGCCTGGCGGATCAGGACCGATGACACGCGCACGGATACGCAGCGAGAACGAGCTGCGCGGACGTGGTCATGGGACGAGCGTCGCACGCCCCCTCGTGGGCACCAAGGGGGATTCCCGGGCGTCCCAGGGGGTGGGACGCCTCAGACGACGCCGTACAGCCGGTCGCCCGCGTCACCCAGGCCGGGGACGATGTACGCCTTGTCATTGAGCCGCTCGTCGACCGCAGCCACGACGATCGACACGTCGGCCCGGTCCCCGACGGCCTTCTCGACGACGGCCAGGCCCTCGGGGGCGGCCAGGAGGCAGACCGCGGTGACGTCCCGGGCACCGCGCGCCAGCAGGAAGTCGATCGCGGCGACGAGTGTGCCGCCGGTCGCCAGCATGGGGTCGAGCAGGAAGCACTGGCGGCCCGACAGGTCGTCCGGGAGGCGGTTGGCGTAGGTGATCGCCTCGAGGGTCTCCTCGTCGCGCTGCATGCCGAGGAAGCCGACCTCGGCGGTGGGCAGCAGCCGCGTCATGCCGTCGAGCATGCCGAGCCCGGCGCGCAGGATCGGCACCACCAGCGGGCGCGGGTCCGCGATCTTGACGCCGGTGGTCGAGGTGACCGGGGTGACGATGTCGACGGACTCGACGCGCACCTCCCGGGTCGCCTCGTACGCGAGCAGGGTCACCAGCTCGTCGACCAGGAGGCGGAAGGTGGGCGACGCGGTCTTGACGTCGCGCAGGACGGTGAGCTTGTGGGCGACCAGGGGGTGGTCCGCGACGTGCAGGCGCATGGGCACAACCTACCGGCCGCGGGGTGCGCGATGATGCCCCCATGACCGAGCCCCTGCGACCGTGGCAGGTCGAGGACGTGTGGGCGATGGGGCTCGCCCTCGACGAGGCGCGGCGCGCTGCGCTCACCGGGGACGTCCCCGTCGGCGCGGTCGTCGTCGGCCCCAGGGGTGAGGTCGTCGGCCGGGGCCACAACACCCGCGAGGCCGACGCCGACCCCACCGGGCACGCGGAGATCCTCGCCCTGCGGTCCGCGGCCGCTCGGCTCGAGCGCTGGCGGCTGGACGACTGCACCCTCGTCGTGACCCTGGAGCCGTGCCTCATGTGCGCCGGCGCCACGGTGCTCGCGCGGATCCCGCGGCTGGTGCTCGGCGGGTGGGATCCGAAGGCGGGTGCGTGCGGGTCGCAGTGGGACGTGGTGCGCGACCGGCGACTGAACCACCGGGTCGAGGTGGTCGGAGGAGTGCGTGCCGACGAGTGCGGGCTGCTGCTGCAGCGGTTCTTCGAGGCTCAGCGCTGACGCGGCGTCGGGAGCGTCTCGGCCAGGTCGGTCAGGGTCTCCGACGTCCCCGCGTCCAGCGTCACCGCCGCGTACTTGTCCCCGCGCGTCGCCCCGCGGTTCACGACGACCACCGGCTTGCCGGCCAGCGCCGCGTGCCGCACGAAGCGCAGCCCCGACTGCACGGTCAGCGACGACCCGGCGACCAGCAGCGCGTCGGCGTCGTCGACCATCGCGTACGCCCGCTCCACCCGGTCCCGCGGGACGGTCTCCCCGAAGTACACGATGTCCGGCTTGAGCAAACCGCCACAGGCGCTGCACGCGGCGACGACGAAGTGGCTGGTCTGCTCGATGACGGCGTCGGCGTCGGGCGCGATCTCGACGTCCGCGACCGCCGCGGTGAACCCCGGGTTGAGGGCGTCGAGCCGGTCGGCCAGCTCCGCCCGCGAGATCACCGTGCCGCAGGACAGGCAGCGCACCCGGTCGTACCGCCCGTGCAGGTCGATGACGTGCCGCGAGCCCGCCGCCTCGTGCAGCAGGTCCACGTTCTGCGTGATCAGCCCGCTGACCACCCCGCGGTGCTCCAGCGCCGCCAGCGCGCGGTGCCCCGCGTTCGGCATCGTCCGGTGCACGTGCCGCCAGCCGACGTGGTTCCGGGCCCAGTAGTGCCGGCGGAAGCCCTCGTCGGACGTGAACTGCTGGAACGTCATCGGGGTGCGCGGCGGCGAGTCCGGCCCGCGGTAGTCGGGGATGCCCGAGTCCGTCGAGACCCCCGCGCCTGTGAGGACCGCCAGGCGGTGGCCCGCGAGCACCTCGACCACGTCGGCGAGCGAGCCGGCGGTCATCGGGACGGCGTCGTTCGTGGTGCTCATCGGTCCACGGTACGACGGTCAGACGGCTTCGATCCGGGCGGTGTGGCCGGTGCAGCGAGCCAGGCGTCCGTCGCGGGTGAGCAGCGTCGCGTCGAGTGCCTCCGCGAGGGCGACGTAGGGGGCGTCGTACGCGCTGATCTGGTCGCGCAGCTGCCAGGACCTGCGCAGCAGCGGCGGGACGTCGTACCGGGTCAGCGGCAGGTCCGCCAGGTCGTCGACGGCGCCGCGCGCACGACCCTCGGTCAGCGTGCCGCGCTGCGAGAGTCGACGCAGCGCGCTGAGCACCTCCACGTCGAGGTGTGCGGGGGCGTGGAGGTCGTCACCACCGGCTCGGAAGCGTGCGCGGAGTCGATCGGGATCCAGGAGGAAGTCGACGACCGCCGACGCGTCCACCACGAGCACCCTCAGAACCCTGCGGTCAGGTGCTCGTCGCGCGCATCGCGCTCGGCGTGGATCAGCTCGACGACGGGTTGGTCCGCCCGGGGCGGGGCCACGTCGCGCGCACGGATGCGGTCCGCGAGCTGGTCGAGGGTGGGTCGCGAACCGATCCGTACCAGCTCTGCCAGGAGGAACTCCGACAGTGACCTGCCCTCACGGGCGGCCCGGGCGCGCAGCTCGCGGTGGAGCTCGTCCGGGACGTGGCGGATCTGGACCATCACCATGTGGTGAGGCTACGTTGCATGTGATCCACATGCAACGCCCGATTCGGAGCAAGGGGCCCCGACCAGGTACCGTTCTCCCCGAGGTAGCGTGTCCGAGCGGCCTAAGGAGCACGCCTCGAAAGCGTGTGTGGGTGAAAGTCCACCGTGGGTTCAAATCCCACCGCTACCGCCAGCCGAAGGGCCCCACCCGCATGAACACGCGGGTGGGGCCCTTCGTCGTACCTGCTGCTCCACTTTGGCTCCACCGTGCCTCATTTCGGGGCCTCATCCGACGCCTGAGCGACGAGCTGATCGATGACGTCGCGGACGTCCGGGAGTACCTCGCGCCACTACTCGGAAGCTCGGCAGCACGCTCTACGCCTCACTGTTCCGCTTGACGATCAGCTGCTCGTGGACCCGCACGCTCTCGGAGCCACCGCTGGCCACTCGCCGATCATGGACGTCAACCGGATCCCGGCGGCCGTCTCTTCGCCTACTCCATGGAGTGCTTCGAGCGCGCTTGGCCGGCCGCCAAGCCGGCGTGACCGCACGTACGCTCGACGGCATGGCTCGCATCGACTACATCGATGACCCGGATGCGCCGGAGATCAACTCCGTCGTGCCGTCAGTCGTCGCGATCGTGCAGGACGACGAGGGCCGCGTGTTGATGATCCACAAGACCGACAACAACCGTTGGGCCCTGCCGGGCGGTGGTCACGAGCCCGGCGAGAGCATCGCCGACACGGTGATCCGCGAGGTCAAGGAAGAGACCGGCTACGACGTCGAGGTCGACACGATCACCGGCACGTACACCAACCCGAACCACGTCATGAAGTACGACGATGGGGAGGTGCGTCAGCAGTTTTCGATCGCGTTCCGAGCGCGGCTCGTCGGCGGCGACAAGCGCACGAGCTTCGAGAGTGACGAGGTGGAGTGGCTCACGCCTGAGCAGATCGACTCGCTGGACCTCCACGACTCGATGCGGCTACGCCTCGAGCATGCCCTCCGCGCTTCCGGCGGGCCATTCATCGGGTAGCTCAAGCTGCCTTCTCGCTCGCTCAGCGGATGCGAGCAGCTGCGCGCGGGAGCGGCTGACGGTTGCGAGGAAAGCCGCACCGTCGAGGGCGTGCAAGCCAGTCGCCGACAACTCCTCCGCGTAGCCCAGGTCGTGCAGCCACGCTGCGGCCTCGACGTCAGCCGAGATCTTGCCTGCAGCGGCCAGTTCCCCTGCGAGCTCGCCGAGTGTTCGCACGTGGTTCCAGCGCCGACCGAGCCCCGAGAGGCAGCTGTCGCTGCCGTCGTGCCCGCTCTACCCTGACTGCATGGCACGGTTCCTGGCGATCTACCACGGCGCCGCGGACGAACGCGGGAAGAACGCGCTCAGTGAGCAGCAGCAGGCCGAGTTCATGAGTGCATGGGCACAGTGGGCGGAGACCCACCAGCAGTCACTCGTGAACCCGGGTGCTCCGCTCTTCCGCAAGAAGCGCGTCACAACGCAGGGAGTCGAGGACTTCACCGACTCGAAGACCGGGTACACCATCGTTGACGCCGAGTCGCACGAGGAGGCCGTCCAGATCTTCGCCGAGCATCCGCACCTGCGGCTCTTCGAGGGCAATGCGATCGAGGTACTGGAATGCCCACCGGCGCCGGGACAGGCGGGCTAACGCCCCTTTCGGTCGGCCGCACCGCGAGCCCTGCACCAGATGGGGCTCTGAGCCGACCTCCCCCCGGCAGCCACTCGAGACGCGTACAGGCACTCAAACGATCGTTTAGGTGCACCCTCCCGCTCGAGGCTCTTCGCGAACTCCTCGGTCGTGGCCGGCGAGTTGTTCCACGCGGCCTCCGCCCAGGTCTCTACCGCGTAAGGACGGGTAGTGATGCGCCCGTACACGGTCCGCCCCACGAGCTCGGCGACCTGCGACGCATGCGCCTCGATCAGGGACTCGCCGTCAGCGACCGTGCGGAAGCTCCACCGCTGCGGGTCGAGCAGGTACCAGGCCACCATCCGCTTATCGGAGAACGTGACGTGGTTGGCCACGCGCGACAGCGCCCACTTCATCGGGCTCGTCAGCCTCGGCGCGTCAGGGTTCCGTCCGCGGCCCTTTGACGTCTTCGCCGGCTGCGGCGGGGGGCTCTCGACCAGATCCTCGTCCGGGTCGTAAGCGACGGAAACGTCCTCGTCCGGGTCGTCGTCTGTGCCTGGCCGACGGCCGAACAGCGACGTGAGCTTGAGCTGCATCATTCCCCCTTGTGTGCAGCGGACTTCCAGTTCGCGTACGACCGCCAGCGTCGGCGTCGGCCGACGGGCAGCGCATGGGCGTCCTCGATCGCGGTGGTCCGAGAACGGAACGCCGACGGGCGGCGAGCGTGCAGCCCCCCGACGGGCAGTCAAGGCAAGTCCCCGTCTCCGGTCACACCAGGGCGACCTCGCGCAGCCACCGCTCGAGGTCAGGGCCGGCGTCGGCCACTTCTTCGCCCTGGACGGCGAGCCCCTGCCCGATCGTGGCGCCGACGGCGAGCTCGGTGTACACAGCAACGGATCGCCCGAGGCCGCTCATCGCGTGAGTGGTGACGGGCAGGACGCGCTTGCCCTCCAGGGAAACGGACTCCACGAAGGTGGACATGATCATCGGCGGGCGCACGTTCCAGATCGGACTGGCGAGGATCACCGTGTCGTACTCCGTGACGTCAGGCAGGGGTGAGGCGATCGCGGGCCGGGCGTCCTGGTCCTGCTCGCGGACGTTGCGTGCCCTGGTCTCTTCGTAGTCGTGGGGGTAGGGGTCGGCTGCCTCGATCCGGTAGGTGTCGAGCTCGACGCGCTCGGTGATCATCGTGGCCAGGACCTCGGTGTTGCCGACCTCGAGGTCTCTGCGTCCGCCGTACCAGTAGTTCTCACCGGGCCGGGAGAAGTACACGAGCAGCGTCCTGGTGCCAGGTGAGGGTGCTGGGGTCATGGGGTTGGGCTCCTGGCTTCGGGTGGGGCCCTGCGCGGTGTCGGGGGCGGCGCAGCCTGAGACGGCTAGCAGGCCTGCCCCGGCGCTGCCGGCCAGAACCGCTCGCAGGAAGGTTCGCCTGCTGGTCGGCGGGGTCACGCGTCCTGCGCGGTCGATGCGGCGGTGCGGGACGCGGCCAGTGACGCGAGCAGGGTCAGGCCGTCGGCGCTGGGCGTGCCGGGTGCGGCGCTGTAGGCGATGAAGACCAGGCCGAGCGGCTGGACGAGCTCCATGACGTCATACTCCAAGGCGAGAAGGCCGACCTCGGGGTGGCGCAGTCGCTTGATGCCCGTGCGGTGCAGGCGCACGTCATGGGTTGCCCACAGGGTCCGGAACGTCTCGGAGCGGGTGGACAGCTCGCCGACGAGGTCGGTCAGCGGCTTGTCATACGGGTTGTGGCCGGCGGCCCCGTGCAGCGCGGCGACGCAGTCGTGGGTGACCTGTTCCCAGTCGGGGTAGTAGTCGCGGGCCGAGGGGTCCAGGAACGCGTACCGGGCGCTGTTCGGTGCGGTGCCGGTGTGGCGCGCGAACCGGTAGACGGGACTGAGCAGCTCACGCGCCATGGCGTTGTCGGCGACGATGTCCATGCGGGAGTCGCGGACGTAGGCCGGGACGGTGACCATCGCGTCCAGGACGCGCTGCAATGAGGCCTGCACAGCGGTCCGAGGCGCCGGCGTGCGGCGGCGCCGCGCGGGCTGGTTGGCGGCGTGCGCGAGGTTCCGCAGGTGCAGCAGCTCGGCCTCGTCCAGGCGCAGCGCGGCCGCGATCGAGTCCAGGACAGCATCGGAGGCGCCGGAGAGGTTCCCCCTCTCCAGGCGGGCGTAGTACTCCGAGGAGACGCCAGCCAGCACGGCGACCTCGTCACGGCGCAGCCCCGCCACCCGTCTCCGTCCGGTGCCAGCAGGCAGCCCGACGTCGGTCGGGCTCAGCCGGCCACGACGGGAGCTGAGGAAGTCGCGCACCTCGTCACGTGGGTCCATGGCCTCGACGGTACGAGCGCCCGGGCCCGCTAGCCACGCACTGCCAGTGCACCCATAGCCAGAACGTTCCTCGCCGAGCGCACAGGTGGTGTGGTGGACGAACACAGCCGCCCTGACCAGAAGACGAAGGACATCAACCCCATGCAGACAGTGACCCTCAACAACGGCGTCCAGATGCCGATCCTCGGCTTCGGTGTCTTCCAGGTCCCGGAGGAGGAGACCGAGCGCGTCGTCACCGACGCACTGGCGGCCGGATACCGCCACCTGGACACGGCCGCCTCCTACGGCAACGAGGCAGCCGTGGGGCGCGCCATCAAGGCCAGCGGCATCGCCCGCGACGAGCTGTTCATCACCACCAAGCTCTGGATCCACTCCGGTGGCGAGGACGGCACCAAGCGGGCCTTCGACGCCTCCCTGCAGGCGCTCGGGCTGGACCGCCTGGACCTGTACCTGATCCACCAGCCTTTCGGGGACTACTACAGCTCCTGGCGGGCGATGCAGGACCTGCACCGTCAGGGCGCCATCCGTGCCATCGGGGTCTCCAACTTCCACCCCGACCGCCTCGTGGACCTCCTGGAGCACAACGAGATCACCCCGGCCGTGAACCAGATCGAGACCCACCCCTACCACCAGCGCACGACCGACCAGCAGGTGATGACCGAGCACGGCGTGCAGATCGAGTCCTGGGGCCCGCTCGCCGAGGGCAAGAACGGCATCTTCAGTGAGCCGGTCCTCACCGCGATCGGCCAGACCCACGGCAAGTCCGTCGCCCAGGTCACCCTGCGCTGGCTCATCCAGCGCGGCGTCGTCGTCATCCCGAAGTCCTCGCGTCCCGAGCGCATGGCCGAGAACTTCGACGTCTTCGACTTCGAGCTCACCGAGGACCAGATGGCTTCCATCGCCACCCTGGAGACCGGCGTCAGCGTGGCCTTCGACCACCGCGACCCCGCGATGGTCAGCTGGCTCAACTCCCGCCGGAGCAGCTGAACCGCCCGACACCGCTCAGGGCCATGCGGCGCACCGGTGACCCCGGCTACCGCCTGACACCAGCACCACGACACGTCCCATCTGGAAGGAACGACGATGATCACGCGCACTCTCGGCCGTAGCGGCCTCGAGGTGTCCGCCCTGGGGCTCGGCTGCATGGGCCTGAGCCACGGCTACGGCGCCGCCGTCGACAAGCAGGACGGCATCGCGCTCATCCGCGGCGCCGTCGACCAGGGCGTCACGTTCTTCGACACCGCCCAGGTCTACGGTCCGTTCACCAACGAGGAGCTCGTCGGCGAAGCGCTCGCACCCGTGCGGGACGAGGTCGTCATCGCCACCAAGTTCGGGTTCTCCTTCGACGGCTCGACGTCCACAGGGCTCGACAGCCGACCCGAGCACATCCGCGCCACCGTCGAGGACTCCCTGAGCCGCCTGGGCATCGAGTCCATCGACCTGCTCTACCAGCACCGCGTCGACCCCGACGTCGCGATCGAGGACGTCGCCGGCACCGTCCGCGACCTCATTGCCGACGGCAAGGTCAAGCACTTCGGCCTGTCCGAGGCCGGCGTCTCCACCATTCGCCGGGCACACAGCGTTCAGCCAGTCACGGCCCTGCAGAGCGAGTACTCACTGTTCTGGCGCGAGCCGGAGGCCGAGATCCTGCCGACCCTGATCGAGCTCGGCATCGGGTTCGTGCCGTTCAGCCCCCTCGGCAAGGGATTCCTCACCGGCGCGATCACCACCACCACGACGTTCGCCGACGGCGACCTGCGCAATTCCCTGCCGCGCTTCACCGAGGACGCGCGCGCCGCCAACGAGGCACTCGTCGACGCCGTCAAGGGCATCGGCGCACGCCGCGGCGCCACCGCCGGTCAGGTCGCCCTGGCCTGGCTCCTTGCCCAGCACCGGTCGATCGTGCCCATCCCCGGGACCACCAAGCTGCACCGACTGACCGAGAACAACTCCGCAGTCGAGCTGGAGCTGACGGCGGAGGACATCGCCGAGCTCACCGAAGCTTCTGACCGGGCCGATATCCAGGGAGCCCGCTACCCCGAGGCCATGCAGCGGTGGATCGACCGCTAGTACGCAACGTCGTGGTCGGCACCGTGTCAGCCGTACCGGCCCATCAGCGCGCTGCCGATCGACGCCAGCTCCCCGCGCACGCCCGGCGGCCCGGTCACCTCGACCCACTGCACCAGACCGGCGAGCTCGCCGGCGAGCACGTACTCGTCGCTGCCGCGGATCACGACCTCGATGCGGCCGTCGGTCGCGGCACCGCCCACCTCGAGCCGGACTCCGAAGGCCAGCCGGAGGATGCCGATCCCGTCGGGCGTGCACAGCGCCTGGGCCTCGAGGGGCGTCCGTCTGCGGTCGACCTCGTCGGAGATCTCTCGCCAGCTCGTCGCCAGGTCGAAGTCCGTGGGTCGGTGGACGGCGTCGTCGGTGGGGTCGACGGAGGAGACGCGGTCGATCCGGAACGTGCGCCGGCCGGCCTCGGTGTGGGCGACGAGGTACCAGGACGGACCCTTGGCGACGATGCCCAGCGGGTGGACGGTTCTCTCGGTGTCGGCGCCTGCGCGGTCGACGTAGCCGAGCCGCACCTGGACCCCGCGGATCACGGCGTCCTGGAGCGCGTCGAGGAAGCGAGGGGGTCGGACCTCCGCCGGGTTCGACCCCCATCGTCGCGGATCAAGGAGCAGCGACGATGCTGCTGCCTCGGCCTGTACCCGGAAGGGCTCCGGCAGGGCGCGGACGAGCTTGCGCAGGGCTGCCTTGACGGCCGGCGTCGCCGCCGAGGCCGGGCCGGCGACCAGGAACAGGGCGCGCGCCTCGCTCGCCGTCAGCCCGGACAGGTCGGTGCGGGCGCCGCCCACGAGGCGCCAGCCGCCGCCTCGGCCCTGCAGGGAGTACACGGGCACCCCGGCCATGGCCAGGGCGTCGAGGTCGCGGCGCGCGGTGCGCTCGGAGATCTCCAGCTCGCGGGCGACCTCCGCAGCGGTCACCTGCTCGCGCTGCTGCAGCAGGAAGAGGAGGGCCATCAGCCGGTCGGCTCGCATGCCGACAACCTCGCACAGAAAACCGGTCAGGAGATGACCGGTTTCGGTCAGCACGATGGCGGCATGACCTCACAGACGACCCTCATCCCAGTCAACGGCGTAGAGCTCCAGGTCCTGGAAGCCGGCAAGGCAGGGCGGCCGATCGTCCTGTGCCACGGCTGGCCGGAGCACGCCTCCTCGTGGCGACACCAGGTGCCCGCCCTCGTCGAGGCCGGGTACCACGTCATCGTCCCCAACCAGCGGGGGTACGGGAGCTCGTCGCGTCCGGACGAGGTGACCGCCTACGACCTCGAGCATCTGACGGGCGACCTGGTCGCACTGCTCGACCACTACGGGTACGACGACGCCACGTTCGTCGGGCACGACTGGGGCGCCATGGTCGTCTGGGGCCTGGCCCTGTTGCACCCGGACCGTGTGAACAAGGTGATCAACCTGAGCCTGCCCTACATGGAGCGCGGGGAGGTGCCCTGGAGCGAGCTCATGGAGAGCGTGCTCGGGCCTGACTTCTACTTCGTGCACTTCAACCGGCAGCCCGGCGTCGCCGATGCCGTGCTCGACGAGAACACCGCCCAGTTCCTGCGGAACTTGTACCGGATGAACGAGTCCCCGACCGAGCCTGCGCCGGGCATGGCGATGATCAACCTCGCCCGGGCGGAGACACCGCGTGGGGAGCCGGTCATGAGCGACGAGGAGCTGGCCGTGCTCGTCGAGGCGTTCGAGGCCTCGGGGTTCACGGGCAGCATCAACTGGTACCGGAACATCGACCGCAACTGGCACCTGCTGGCGCACGTCGACCCGATCGTCCGACAGCCCACCCTGATGATCTACGGCGATCGGGACACCATCGCGAGGTCCGAGAACCTGGCGGCGTTCGTGCCGGACGTGGAGGTGGTCACCCTGGACTGCGGTCACTGGATCCAGCAGGAGAAGCCGGGCGAGACGAATCGCGCGATCCTCACGTGGCTGAGCCAGCGGGACGCCGTCTAGCGGCGGCCAGGTCCGCCGTGCCGGGGTCCTGTCGCCCCGGCCTCCCGAGCACCAGGATGGCCGCGTGACCCTCTACGCGCAGACCCCCGCCCGCCGTGCCCGCCAGCTGGTCGGGGACCTCCTCGTCGTCGTCTGGGTGGTCCTCTGGGTCCGCGCCGGGCAGTGGGTGCACGAGGTCGTCGGCCGGCTGGCCGCCCCCGGGCGGACGCTCGAGAACGCCGGGTCCTCGCTCTCGGAGAGCCTGGCGTCCGCCGGAGACACCGTGGCGCGGGTCCCGCTGGTCGGCGACAACGCACGCGCCCCGTTCACCGCGGCCGGGGGCGCCGCGGACTCGATCGCCCGCGCGGGCGTCCAGGTGCAGGAGGGGGCGAACCAGCTGGCGGTGCTGCTCGGGCTGACGATCGCAGCCGTGCCGATCCTGCTCGTCGTCGCGGTGTGGCTGCTCTCCCGCATCCGGTTCGTCCGCCGCGCAGGCGCCGCCCGGCGCATCCTCGACTCCGCGGCCGACCTGGACCTTTTCGCCCTGCGGGCGCTGGCCACGCAGCCCGTCCGGGCGCTCGCCCGGGTGAGCGACGACCCGGCGAACGCGTGGCGCCGCGGGGAACCCGACGTGGTGCGCGCACTGGCGTCGCTGGAGCTGCGCGCGCTCGGTCTGCGGGCACCCGCGGGGCAGCCGGTGTCCTGAGCGCAGTCCGCGGGGGATCAGCGGGCGGCAGCGACGAGCCGGGGCCGCAGGGTCGGGACGCCTGGTCCGCTGAGCTCCTCGACCGAGGCGCTGCGCCCGGAGATGGCGAGGAGGAGGGCCTCGCCGGGTCCGTGCACCTCGGGTCCGGAGCCGGCTGACCAGTCGAGGTCGGTGGCGACCATCCGCAGCCCGCGGCGGTGCCACGAGCCGCGGATGACCGGCGCGGTCTTGGCGAACTCCAGGGCGGCCCGGAGCCGGTCGGGCGGGATGGACCGGTGCAGCCCGAGGGGGCGGCGGATGTCCTGCTGGTGGATCATCCCGTCGACCAGCGCGATGCCGCCTCCGAACGCGGACGGGAGCCCTCGTGGTCGGACGCACCGCCGGGCCAGGGCGACGAGCTCGGCGGGGGAGCTGTCGCGGTAGGGCGCCAGGCAGGCGGCGTTGACCCGGGAGGGCGCCAACCCGCCGCGGACGAACCGCCAGACCAGGTCGGCGCGCGAGAGCTCGTCGTAGCTGAACACGTGAGCGGCGACGTCCCGGACCCGCCACCGTGGGCACAGGGTCGCGGCATCCCACTGCTCCGGCGCGAGCTGCTCCAGCAGGGCCAGGAAGTCGGCGCGCTCCTCCGTGGCGAGCGCCTGCAGATCTGACATCCGACTCACCCCCGGGTCGAGGCTACTGCGAAAGTGTAGACTTTCGAAAGTGGCCACTGGCGGAATGGAGATCGGCTTGCTAGGCGACCCCACCCGACGAGCGATCTTCGAGTACCTCGCCCGGCACCCCAGCTCCGTCGGCGAGCTCGCGGATCGGCTGCCGATCACCCGGCAGGCCGTCTCGCAGCATCTCCAGGTGCTCAAGGACGGTGGCCTGGTCGTGGCGACCGCCGAGGGCACCAGGCGGATCTACCGGCTCAACGCCGACGGCGTCGACGCCCTGCGGGTGTACCTGCAGCGGATCTGGGACGACGCGCTGACCAGCTTCCACAAGGCTGCGGACCAGGAGGTGCCGTGACGGACCCCGGCGGGATCCCGGACCTGCACGGCCGAGCGACCGTCGCGTTGCCGGTGGAGTCGGCGTTCAGGTTCTTCACCGAGTCGATGGGGCGGTGGTGGCCCGCCGAGTACCGCATCGGCGAGTCCGAGATGGTCGACACCGTCCTGGAGCCGTACGTGGGCGGTCGGTGGTTCGAGCGGGGCGCCGACGGCAGCGAGTGCACCTGGGGCCACGTCCTGGCCTGGGAGCCGCCCCACCGCCTCGTCGTGTCCTGGCAGATCACGGGGAGCTGGCGGTACGACGACGACCCGGACCGTGCCTCCGAGATCGAGGTTCGCTTCACACCGGACGGACCCGACCAGACCGTGGTGGAGCTCCAGCACCGGCACCTGGAGCGGCTCGTCGGCGGGGAGGCGGTGCGCAAGGCGATCGAGGAGGGTGGCGGCGGCTGGTCCACCCTGCTGCGCACCTTCGCCGACGCCGCCACGGCCTGAACGTCAGGAGCACAGGACGGTGTCGACCAGCTCCGAGATCCGGGCGGTGACGTCCGCCGACGCCTCCGCGGGGAGCATCGCGTGCATGGTCGTGGTGGCCACAGTGACCCCGCGGCTGCCGTCCTCGCTCACGCCGCCGTCGGTCTGGTAGCCGGGGATGATCCCGCCGTGGCCCCACGCGAGCTCGCCGCAGCTGAGCTCCGTGGACTGCAGGCCCAGCCCGTAGCGCCAGCCCTCGGGGATGCCGGGCAGGTCCATGGGGACGGTCGCCTTCATCTGCTCAAGCTCGGCCGGCTGCAGGATCTCGCCGCCGAGCAGGGCGCGGAAGAACGTGGTCAGGTCCCCGGGCGTGGACACGATGTCGCCGGCCCCCCACGACGAGGCGGGGTCGATGTCGGTGTGCTCGAACAGGGCGGAGCCGGCGGGCTCGGCGTGGTACCCGAGCGGGTGGTCGCCGCGGATGGCCCGCTCCCCGCGGCCGGGCACGTAGGTGTCGCGCAGGCCGAGGGGCTCGATGATCCGGTCCGTGACGACGTCGCCCAGCGGGCGCTGCGTGACCTTCTGCACGAGCAGGCCCGCCAGCAGGTAGTTGGTGTTGCTGTACGACCACGCGCCCGGCGGGGTGGCCGGCTGGGCGAGCCCGAGGGCAAGGAGCTCGTGCGGCTCGACGTACCAGTCCTTCAGCGCGGTGAGCGTGACGGCGCCGTCGGTGATGAAGGGCGGGCCGTTGGTGTAGCTGCCGATGCCGCTGGTGTGCTGCAGCAGGTCCCGCACGGTGATGTCGTGGCCGTCCACGGGTCCGCGCACGAGCCCGGGCAGGTACGTCTCGACCGGGGCGTCGAGCTCGACGAGGCCGTCGCCGACCAGCAGGAGCACCGTGGTGGCGACGAACGTCTTGGTGTTGCTGCCGATGCGGACCTGACCGTCCACCGGGACACGTCCGCCGGTGGCCAGGTTGCCGACGCCCGCCACGCGGTTCCGGTCGCGTCCCCGGTGGTCCGTGACGGTGGCGAGCGCGGCGGGCACCCCGTCGACCTCCACCAGGTGGTCGAGGGTCTCCTGGACCTCGTCGGTCCGCGGTCGGCGGTCGTCGGCGAACGCGACTCCGGGGACCGCCAGCGCGGCGCCGGCGGCGAGCGTGCACACGACGGCGAGCGCCGACATGCGGGTGGGCTGGGGCGTGCGGCTCATGGGACCTCCAGGGGCGGGTGCGTACCCGTCCAGCCTGGGCGGCGGGTCCGTCGCCCACCATCACGCCACCACCCGCATCGAGGGTGGGGTCACCTCCACCCTCGACGTCGGGTCACACCACCCGCACCACGAACGACAGACCGCCGACCACCTCGCCGGTCGCGTCGTCCAGCTGCACGACGTCGAACGCGTGGAGGCGTCCGGTCTCCTCGTCGGGAGAGACCGCGAACGTCACCGCGGCGTACCGCGGCTTGGCCCCCTCCAGGCGCGCACCGACCTCGCGCCCCTCGGGCACGGGGTCGGGCCTCGTCGCGATGCCGAGCGCCGGCCGCACGTCCGCCGCCAGGGTCGGACGCACGAGCGTCTCGCGGGCCGACAGCACCCGGACCCCGAGGTCGGCCAGGGGCTCCGTCGCCGGCAGCCCGCCCGCGCAGCCGCCCATCGTGGTCAGCGCCTTCGCGTCCAGGTCGAACGTCGTCTCGACCGTCCGGACGGTCGCCGCGGCCCGTCCCTCGCCCGGCGAGCCGATGAGGAACCGGAAGGTCATCTTCTGGCCCTTCGCCACCTCGAGCACCTGGATGTTCCGCTGGGCCACGTGCCGGTCGCCGACGACGTCGAAGATCGCCGGGTTCAGGTACGTGTCGAGGGGAATGGTCAGCGCCACCCTCGCGACGATGCACCGGTGCCCGCTGTCCGAGGCCTGCGGGGTCCACGGCAGCAGGATGTCCGCGGTCGAGTACCCGTTCACGGTGAGGAAGCCGCCGCCGACCAGGAACGCCGTGGCGGGCGAGATGACGGTCGAGGGATCCGCGACGAACGCCTCGACGTACGCGTCGACCGCCGGGATGCCGCCGCCGTTGGTCACCGTGACCTTCACGTGGTTCTGCTGCAGCGGCACCGCCTCGCCGCCGACCGCGCCCCCCGGCTTGACGATCCAGATGTCCGGGCTGACCCAGAAGGGCAGCGCCGCGGGCAGCGGTTCCGTGCCGTCGTCGGCGGGGTGCGTGCGGATGTAGAGGCGGGTGACCGCGTCGAACGGAGTGTCGTCGTCGCGGCCGTCGTGGCCCGGTTGCCCGGGATTCGGGTTGTTGTGGTCGTCAGGCATGTCGTCAGCCCCCTGGTGTCGACGTGCGGTCTATGGGAGATAGCTGGTGTCGACCGGGTTCACCACGTCGATGTCCGGGTCCTTCGGCTCCCACGTCTTCCACCCGTGGCCGCGGTCGGCGTCGAGGTTGAAGTCGGGCAGGTCGTCGATGTGCCCGGACAGCAGCCGCGCGGTGAACGCCGGGATGCTGCCGAACTGGAACCCCGCCCAGGTCTGCGAGTCGGTCCAGTGCGTGAACGCCGGCCCGGTGCCGTACGGGGCCTTGGCCGTGTAGAGGTCCTCGACCTGCGGGTCGTACGGATGGAACCCGTTGAGGATCACGTCCGGGTTCTGGCCCCAGAACGGCAGCGGCGCGGACTCGGTGGCCTCGAACTCCCGCGGCGTGCCGGGGTAGACCAGGTGGTGCTCCATCGGCCCGAAGAACCCGTGCGACTCCTGCTTGAGCGGGTAGTTGCCGAACGACGGCGACGGGCCGCCGGTCAGGTGCGCGGACGCGGTGTTGATGAACGCGGTGCCCCACGGCGTGCGGTTGAAGTCGCCCGGCTCGGGGGACAGGTACGCGCCGAGCACCAGCGCGAACCGGCCCTCCTCGTAGACCTGCCAGACGGCCTTCTGCACCTGGTAGAGCAGCCACTTGACGAGTCCGAGCGCCTCGGTCACCGGCAGCGTGAGGATGTCGACGATGTGCGTCAGGGTCCACTGGATCGTGTAGGCGATGGACTCGATGAGCCACTTGATGAAGCCCAGGATGGCCGCGAAGATGTCCAGGATGTTGAAGCCGCCGCCCCCGCCGCCGCCTCCACCACCCCCGCCGCTGAACGAGGGGAACCCGCTGACGTAGTCGGTGAACAGCGCTGCCGTCGCGGACCCGGGCGGGGGGACGGGGGTCGGCTTCTTGGCAGCGCCGATGGACGTGGCCCGCTCGAACCACATCAGCCACAGCCGGTAGGTCGAGTCGAAGTCGGTGGCCGTCAGCTTCGGCGGGACCGGCCGGCCGGGCGCGGCGTCGTACACCTGGTCGACGGCCTTGACCATGAGGTCCGCCAGCTTGCCGGGCAGCTGGCCGCCGGGGAACTCGCACAGCCGGGAGTAGTAGCTGCCGGAGATGGCGTCGGCGACGTAGGTGTCGTCGGAGGTCAGGTTGAGGCACTTCTTGGTCGTGCGGCTGTCCGGGTAGCCCTTGCGGGCGTAGGCGTCGATCCAGTTCTCCACCAGGTGGTGGCGGTGCCAGTGCGACCGGTAGGGGCCGCCGACGATCGAGTTGACGAACGGGTGGCCTGCCACGTCCGCGCCGATGTGGCTGCCGTAGCCGACCGCGTAGCGCATGAGGTCGTCGTCGCCCTGCGCCAGCTTCCACATGGTCGAGGCGAGCTTGCCGGTCCGGCGGTAGTGCCAGGTGTCGAACCAGTACCACTCGTCCTCGGGCCTGCCCTGCTGGATCTTGGGGTGGAACCCGTAGAAGAGGTCGATGTTCTGCGTGACGATCTTGGCCAGCTGCACCTCGAGCGCGCTGGTGATGAGCGTGGCGGTGTCGCCGATCTGGGTGAGCAGCCCGCTGAACAGGGCCTGGTCGACTGCGGTGACGGCGTCGTCGATCGCGTCGGCGACCGGCTCGATCACCGCCTCGTAGAAGTCGATGAACGGTTCGAGCGCGTCGTAGACCCCGAACAGGAAGTTGGCGAACTCGTCGAGCGGGGTGCCGTACTCCTTGAGGGAGAAGACGAGGAAGTCGGGGCCCTGTGCGCCGAAGTTGGCGTACGGGCTGCACGGGTCCTTCTCGAGCAGCTCGGCCAGCTCACGGCCGCGGTCCCCGCCGAGCTCACGCAGGTAGCGCGGGACGTTCCGGATGTTCTGGAGATGGACGATCGGACCTGGCATGGCAGCAGCCCCCCTGCTGACCGCCCGCCACAGCGCGGGCTCCCCTGGCGTCCGGTGCCGGCACTGACCTCGTCGGCAGCCGAACCTGTGTCCTCATTGCCCCACAACGGGCGGAGCGGGAACAAGGCGCGGCGGGGGTGAACGTTCATCGGCCGAGGGTCGCCTCCTCGTCGAGCCGGCCGAGCTTGTCGGGGTTCGCGATGGTCCACACCCGGGTCACGCGACCGTCGGCGACCGCGACGCTGGCCACGCCGACGAGCCCGCCGTCCAGCTCCATCCGGACGGCGGGCTGCCCGTTGACCCAGGTCAGCGAGGCGAGCAGCGCGCCGCCCGCCTTCGACATCCCGCCGACGAGGTAGCGCGCGAGCCTCGCGGCGCCGACGATCGGCCGCCGGGCCGCGCCGCGCGCCTTGCCTCCACCGTCCGCGACGGCGACCACGTCCGGTGCCAGGACGTCCATGAGCCCCTGGAGATCACCCGCGTTGAGCGCGGCGACCAGGCGGGCCACGACGCGCTCGTGCTCCGAGCGGACGACCCGCACGCGGGGCCGCCGCGCGGCGACGTGGCCCTTGGCCCGGTGCGCGATCTGCCGGACCGCCGCCGGCGTCTTGTCGACCGCCTGCGCGATCTCGTCGTACGGCACGTCGAACACCTCGCGGAGCACGAACACCGCGCGCTCCGCCGGGCCCAGCGTCTCCAGCACGGTGAGCATCGCGAGGGACAGGCTCTCCGACAGCTCGACGTCGTCGGCCACGTCGGGGCTGGTCAGCAGCGGCTCGGGCAGCCACTCGCCGACGTAGTCCTCGCGGCGGCGCGCCACCGTCCGCAGGTGGTTGAGCGCCTGCCGCGTGACCACCTGGACGAGGTAGGCGCGCGGCTCGCGGACGGCCGACCGGTCCGCCGAGGCCCACCGGAGCCAGGACTCCTGCAGCACGTCCTCGGCGTCGCCGGCCGAGCCCAGCAGCTGGTACGCGACCGTGAACAACAGGTTGCGGTGCACGACGAAGGGGTCGCTGACCATGCGCTCGAGCCTAGGAGGCGGGCCGGGCGGCCAGCGGCGGCAGCCCGCACGCCGCGGCGAACTCCTCCGAGTGGATGCCGAGCGCCAGGTTCATGCGCGCCGACATGTTCATGAAGGCCACGCGCGCGGCGAGCTCGACGAGCGCTGCCGGACCGAGCTCGGCCAGGAGTGCGTCCGACAGCTCGTCGGTGACGGCCGGCGGCGTCAGGCTCGCGGCCTCGGCGTACTCCATGACGCGGCGCTCGCGGGCGGTGAACACCGACGACTGACGCCAGCGCGGCACCTCCCGGACCTTGGCCTCGTCGAGCCCGTGGTTGTGCGCCAGGAAGTAGTTGAGGTCCAGGCAGAAGCTGCAACCGACCGTCGCCGCGGCGGCCATCGCGGCGTAGGTGGCCAGGTCCCGGTCCAGCTCCCGCCAGCCCTCGACCTTGCGCCCGACGCCCATGGAGTCCTTCATGACCGCCGGGTGGTGCCAGAGCACGCCCACCGACTCGGGGACGTGGCCGAGCATCCTGCGGGCGGCGACCTTGACCACCGCGCCGTACACGCCGGTGAGCTCGGTCGGGGGGACACGCGTGGGGCCGGTCATGGCTGCTCCTTCGTCGACGGTTCGACATGGAGACACCGCCCGGTGCTCGCGTGTGACAGGTCAGCGGCCGCCCGACGTGTCCCGGCGCAGGTAGTTCCACGCCAGGAACGCGCACACCAGCCCGTTGAGCGCGCCCAGCAGCACGTCGGACAGGCTGTGCATGCCCCGGTAGAGCCGGGCTGTGCCGACGGCGATCGGCACCAGCAGGCAGACGATCGTCACCACGACGCGCAGCGCCCGGTTGCCGATGCGCTGCGCCAGCATGGCGAGCGTCACGTAGAACGCGGTCGACGCGCCCGTGTGGCCGCTGGGGTAGCTCGAGGTGGGAGGCGACTCGTCGAGCTTTTCGACGTCCGGGCGCTCGCGGCCGACCACCAGCGCGGCCGTCATGAACACGATGGCCTGCACGGCGATCGCCTGCGGGGGGACCAGCGCCAGCCACCACTGCTTGGTGCGCCACCAGAACAGGGCGACGAACAGCACGCACGCGCCGATGATGAACTCGGTGGTGCCGATCGCGGACATCACCGCCGTGACGGCGTCGAGCGTCTCGGTGCGCTGGGACACGAACCACTCGTTGACCGCCGCCTCGCCGGGCAGGTTGCCCAGGGGGCCCGTGATGAGGAACCCGACGCCGACGACGACCGCCCAGAGGGCGAGCGCCGGCAGGAGGACGCGGACCCGGACGTCCCGCCAGGCCTCGGACCGGGTGGGTGCCGAGGTGTCCAGCTCGTAGCGGCGCAGGAAGGTGTGCATCACGTCTCCCGGTCGGGGGGCGTCGCGGACCAGCCGCTGTAGCCCAGGTAGGACGCGCCCGCGAGGGCCGTCCCGAGCGCGAACCCTGCGACGACGTCGGAGGGGTAGTGCACGCCGAGCAGCACGCGGTCCAGACCCGTGAGCAGCGTGACGGTGACCGCGACGAGCGGGACGGCGACGCGTCCGCCGCGGCTCAGCAGCGGCCAGAGCAGCAGGGCCAGGGTCAGCGCGACGGCGGCGGTGTTGGTCGCGTGCCCGGACGGGAAGCTGGAACCTGGCGCGTGCGCGACCGCGTCCTCGACCACGGGGCGCGCCCGCTGGACCAGCCCCTTGGCGCCGAGCTGGATCGCCCACGCGGCCATGATCGTGAGGAACGCCCAGAGCGCGCGGGTGGTGAGCCCGTGCCGCCGCCACACCCACACGCAGACCAGCGTCGCCGCGAGGTTGACCCACCGCGCCTGGAACGCCTGCTGCCAGACGATGAGCGCCTGTTGGAGGTCGGGGTGGTCGCGCGTGTAGTCCGTGGCCGCTGCGATGGCCCGCTGATCGAGCCGGACGATGCCGCCCACCTGCGCCCGCACCACGTACGCGAGCACCGCGACGGGGACGGTGAACGCGATCCCGAACGCGGCGGCGCGCAGGAGCGCACGGCGGCGGAGGGGCAGCGGTCGCATCCCCGGAGGCTAGGTGTGCGGGGCCGAGTGCGCTCGTCGAACGCTCAGCCGACGGTGATGACCACCGTCCCGGCGGGCGCCTGCCAGACCAGGTCGAGCACGTCGTCGGTCACGCGGACGCAGCCGTTGGAGACCGCGCCCGTGCCGCGCAGGGTGGTGGTGTGGATGGCGGTCACCGCGGTGCCGGTGGGCTTGTCGTAGTGGTCGATCGTCTGGCTCTGGGTGGAGAGCAGGAGCACCCGCGGCGTCGTGGTGCCGGGCTGCTCCCAGCGGGTGCCCAGCAGGAACGCCGGGACGTGCGGGGTGGGTGTGCCGGGTGCGCCGGTGGCCTTCACCGGCAGGACGTGGATGGTCGTGCCGTCGTCGACCGTGAGGGTCTGCGCGGCGACGTCCACCTGGATGGTCCAGTCGGTGCCCGCGGCCTCGGTGTCCACGGAGTCGATCCACACGCTGCGGCCGTTGACCTGCTCCACGTCCTGGCTGGGCAGCGCGCTGCGGGTCGCGACCATGACCCGCAGCCACCGGCCGCGCTGGTCGATCACCGGGAGGGTGGTGCGTGCCTCGAACGTCATGGCGGGCACGACGCCGACCGGCAGCCCCGCCGGGGCGTCGCGGGCAGCGGTGTCCCGGACGACGACCGCGGTCTGCCATCGGCCCAGCGCGGGGTCGTCGTTGGCCCGCTGCGTGAGCCCGTCCGTGCCGGGCAGGCCGGGGACCACGTGTAGGAGGTCGACCACCGGCAGGGTGGCGAGGTCGGCGTCGGGCGGCACGGCGACGGCCGGTGGAGCGGCCTTCTCGACGGCGACCGGGGCGGCCACGACGACCGCGGGCGGAGGCTCGGCGACGGGCGCGTCGGCGCAGGCCCCGGCGAGTGCCAGGACAGCCACCGCGACCGTCGTCGCGATCCTCGTGCGCACCACGTGTTCCCCCGGTCGTCCCGGTCATGGTGCGCCCCCGGCGGAGCATCGGCCAACTCGCGCCCTGTCGCCCCGGTCGGATTGCCGACAGGATGCGTGTCGAGAACCAGCGCCCGGCTCCGACCACCGGGTGAGCGGACCGACGAGGGTCCCCGCGGACACACCGGGAGTGCATCGTGAAGTACATGCTGCTGATGAACTACTTCGTGGAGGGCGTCCCCCCGATCGACCAGTGGGCCCCGGAGGACGTGCGGCGGCACATCCAGTTCCAGCACGACCTCGGTGCCGAGCTCGTGGCCAGCGGCGAGCTGGTCGACGGGCAGGGGCTGGCGTGGCCGGACACCGCGAAGTTCGTGACGAGCGACGGGGTGTCTGCGCCCGTCATCACCGACGGGCCGTTCCCCGAGTCCAAGGAGTTCCTGGCCGGCTACTGGATGGTCGACGTCGAGGACGAGGCCCGCGCCGTGGCGATCGCCGCGCAGGCGTCCGCGGCGCCCGGCCCCGGCGGCGCCCCGATGCAGCAGGTGTTCGAGGTCCGCGCCCTGATGGAGGCTCCCGCCCCTGCCGAGTGACCTGCCCCTCGAGGAACTGCTGCGCGAGCTGGCGCCGCAGGTCCTCGGCGTGCTGGTGCGCCGGTCCGGGGACCTCGCGGACGCCGAGGACGCCCTGCAGGACGCGCTGCTGGCCGCGACGACGCAGTGGCCCGAGCAGGGCGTGCCGGAGAACCCCCGCGGCTGGCTGGTGGTGGTCGGGCAGAACAAGCTCGTCGACCGGTACCGCAGCGAGGAGGCGCGACGCCGCCGCGAGGAGCTCGTCGGCACCATGGAGGCGGTCGACCCGGCGGACGCCTCCGCCACCGACGACTCCCTGCTGCTGCTGTTCGGCTGCTGCCACCCGGCGCTCAGCCCGGCGTCGGCCGTCGCGCTCACGCTGCGGTCCGTCGGCGGGCTGACCACCGCGGAGATCGCCCGGGCGTTCCTGGTGCCCGAGGCCACGATGGCGCAGCGGCTGAGCCGGGCACGCCGGACCCTGCGGGAGCTGGACGGACCGTTCCGGATGCCGTCGCCGGAGGACTACCCCGTCCGGCTCCGGGCCGTCCTGCGCGTGCTCTACCTGATGCTCAACGAGGGCTACGCCAGCACGACCGGCTCGTCCGTGGCCCGCGCCGACCTCGCGTCCGAGGCGCTGCGGCTGACCCGGACCCTGCACGCCGGCCTGCCCGACGACCCGGAGGTGGCCGGGCTGCTCGCGCTCGTCCTGCTCACCGACGCCCGCCGTCCCGCCCGCACGGGTCCGCACGGTGAGCTGGTCTCCCTCACCGACCAGGACCGCGGGCTCTGGGACCGGGGGATGATCGACGAGGGGATCGCGCTGGTCGAGGACGCGCTGGTGCGCGGTGCGGTGGGGGAGTACCAGCTGCAGGCCGCGATCGCCGCGGTGCACGACGAGGCGCCGACCACCGACGCCACCGACTGGCCGCAGCTGCTCGCCCTGTACGGGCTGCTCGAGCGGATGACCGGCAACCCGATGGTGACGCTCAACCGGGCGGTCGCGCTCGCGATGGTGCGCGGCCCCGACGCCGGACTGGCGCTGCTGGCCACGCTCGACGACCGGCTGCCCGGGCACCACCGGCTGGCCGCCGTGCGGGGTCACCTGCTGGAGCGCGCGGGCCGTCCGGCCGAGGCCGCCGACCAGCTGCTCCTGGCCTCGCGCGGGACGACCAGCCTCGCCGAGCGCGACTACCTGCTGGTGCAGGTGGCGCGGCTGCGGCACGGGTGAGCGTTGGACCGTTCGGGTGGTCCGATATGTCCGATCTTGCCGACTCACCCGGCCGGGCTGACGATGGGCGGATCGCACCTCCCGCGACGCAGCGTCGTCTGACTTCAGGCGCCGAGGGAAAGGCATGCCTGTGGCCGACGAGATCATCTCCCCCATCCGACGGGGCGCGCACGACATCGCACTGGAGCGGGACCGGGTCCGCCGCCGCCGCGTGTACCGCTTCGCCGCCGTGGTGCTGCTGGTCGAGGCGTACGTCATCGGCAGCGCGCTGCTGAGCCGGCCGGTGCTGCCCTCGATGCCGACGATCGACCCGCTGATCCTGGTCCCCGTGCTGTTCTTCGCCGCGCTGCTGCTCCTGCTGGTGGGCACGCAGCTGGGCTCCGCGCGCTCGCCCCACGTGGTCTACCGGCCCGAGCAGGTGGACGTCCGGCTGGACGACGTCATCGGCATCGACCCCGTCAAGGAGGACGTCCGCCGCTCGATCGACCTGTTCCAGACCCACAAGCAGTTCGCCGAGCAGATGGGCGGCACCCCGCGCCGCGGCCTGCTGTTCGAGGGGCTGCCGGGCACGGGCAAGACGATGACGGCCAAGGCGATGGCGGCGGAGGCGGGCGTGCCGTTCCTGTTCGTCTCGGCGACGTCCTTCCAGTCGATGTACTACGGCGCCACCGCCAAGAAGATCCGCGCGTACTTCAAGGCACTGCGCCAGGCGGCCCGCACGGAGGGCGGCGCGATCGGGTTCATCGAGGAGATCGACGCGATCGCCATCCGGCGTGGCGGGATGGCCAGCGCCATGACCGCCGGCCCGTTCGACGCCTTCCGGGTGCCCCGGACCGTCACCAACGCCGTCATCAGCGAGGGCACCGGTGGAGTGGTCAACGAGCTGCTGGTGCAGATGCAGTCGTTCGACCAGCCCACGACGTCCGACAAGCTGGTCAACTGGTTCCTCGCGCGCGCCAACCTGCTCCTGCCGGCCGCCCGCCAGCTCCGGCTGCGCAAGCCGGTGAAGGCCCCGATCCTGCTCATCGCCGCCACCAACCGCGCCGACTCCCTCGACCCCGCGCTCTTGCGGCCGGGCCGGTTCGACCGTCGGCTGACGTTCGCGACGCCCGACGCCCTGGGCCGCCGCGCGCTCGTCGACCACTTCCTGGCACGCCGGTCCACGGACGCCGAGCTGGACGACCCCGCCGTGCGGGACCGCATCGCGGCCGCCACCAACGGCTGGACGCCCGTGATGATCGAGCACCTGATGGACGAGGCCCTGGTCAACGCGCTGCGTCGCGGGTCGATGGCCATGACCTACGCGGACGTCGAGCACGCGCGGATCACCGAGATGGTCGGCATCGGCCAGCCGGTCCGGTACACCGAGGCCGAGCAGCGCCTGATCGCCACGCACGAGGCCGGGCACGCGGTCACCGCCTGGCTCGCCGCCCCGAACCGCACGCTGGAGGTCCTCACGATCATCCGCCGCGGCGACGCGCTCGGCCTGCTTGCGCACGGCGACTGCGAGGAGGTCTGGACGCACTCGCACTACGACCTGCGCGCGCTCGTGCAGATCGCGATGGGCGGCTGGGTGGCCGAGGAGCTGTTCTTCGGGCAGACCAGCACCGGTCCTGCCGGCGACCTGGCGTCGGCCACCCGCACCGCCGCGCAGATGGTCGGCGCGGCGGGCATGACCGGCTCGCTCATCTCGTTCGCGGCCACCCCGCACGACCTGGTGTCCGCGGTGCTCAGCGACTCCCAGGCCCGCGCGCAGCTGGAGGCCGTGCTCGACGACGCCCGCAGCACCGTGCGCCGGCTGCTGTCCCGGCACCGCCACCTGGTCGAGGCGCTGCGGGACGCGCTGCTGGAGCGGCACGAGCTGATCGGTGGGGAGATCACCGCGGTGCTCGAGGCGGCGACCCTGGCCCAGCAGCAGCTGCTGGAGGACGAGGAGCAGGAGAAGAGCGCGGCGGTCGCTGCCGGTGCCGCGGCGCAGGCCGCCATCGCGGCGGAGCGGCTGCGCGTGGCTTAACCTTCGGGACGTGCCCGAGGGTCATACCGTCCACCGCATCGCGCGGCAGCTCACCCAGGACCTCGTGGGCCGGCGCCTGGCGGTGAGCTCGCCGCAGGGCCGGTTCGCCGCGGGGGCGGCACGCCTCGACGGGCAGGTGCTGGTGGCCGCGGACGCGGTGGGCAAGCAGCTGTTCTGCACGTTCGAGCGCGGCGACGTGCTCCGGGTGCACCTCGGTCTGTACGGCGCGTGGGACTTCTTCGGCTCGCTCACGCCGCTGACGCCCGGCGGGGTCGCGTCGGGGAGCATGGGCGCGCCCAGGCTCCGGCGGTCCGTGCGGATGGGGGAGGGCGAGCAGGAGCGCGCGGCGGGCGAGCAGTTCCCGCCCGAGCCGGTGGGCCAGGTGCGGGTGCGGCTGGCCAGCGAGGCGACCGTGGCCGACCTGCGCGGACCCACCGCGTGCGAGGTGCTCGACCTGGCGGAGGCAGCCGCGGCCGCCGGGCGGCTGGGACCGGACCCGGCGTCGACGGACGACCTGGACGCGGCCGGCGCGGTGATGGTCTCCCGGCTGACGTCCCGCAACGTGGCGGTCGGCCAGCTGCTCATGGACCAGTCGGTGGTGGCGGGCATCGGCAACATCTACCGCGCCGAGCTGCTGTTCCGCGCGCGCCTCGACCCGCACACCCCCGGCCGGCGGGTGCCCCGGGACGTCGCGCGGGCGCTCTGGGACGACTGGGCGGTCCTGCTGGCCGAGGGGATCCGCGTCGGGATGATCGTCACGCGCGAGGACGTGACCGACCCCGCCGAGCGCTTCTGGGTCTACCAGCGCACCGGCCTGCCGTGCCGGGTGTGCGGCACCCCGGTGCTCCTCGAGGGGATGGCCACCCGGAAGCTCTACTGGTGCCCGGTCTGCCAGGTCTGAGGGTGGTCAGTCGAGGCCCAGCAGCGAGCGCCATGCGCGGTGGTGCTCGACCGTGACGCCCTCGTAGCCGGGCAGCGTGCCGAACGCGTCGGCCACCAGCGCGGTCTCGGCCTCCAGCACGAGGGGACCCTCGTCGATGAACGTGTACTGGGCCCCTCCCGCCACCGCCGCGGTGTCCGTCTCGACGCCGACCGTGAACGGCAGCCCCGCCGACGACGCCGCGACGACCGCCGGCGCCGCGAGCGCCACGATCCCGTCGGGGCCCTGCGCGTGGTCGCTGAACGCGACGACGCCCACCCGCGCCGCGCGCGCCAGGACGGCGTCCAGCAGCGTGCCGCCCTCCCACGCCTCGTGCGCCAGCCACCACGGGGTGTCGACGCCCAGCCCGACGCCCGCGGGCAGCGCCGCGAGAACGCCGTCGAGGAGCGTGAACCACTGCGCGCACAGCTGGTCGCGGTCGGTGGCCCAGCCCGGGGTCGCCCACGGCTCCACGTCCAGCTGCAGGCTGTCGCTGGGTCCGGAGCGGAGGGCGGTCAGCGCCCACGTGACGGCGAGCGACGGCTGACCGAGCCACCCGGGGTCGCCACCGAGCGGTCCGACCGCGATGCCGGCGGCCTGGAGCGCGGTCGTCGCGACGCCGAACCAGTCGCCCACCGGTCCCTCGTCGGCGGCCCAGGGAGCCGACAGGAACACCCGCTGGAGCGCGCGCTCCTGGCAGAACGCGACGAGGGCGGCGGGCTCGGCGGGCGCGTAGTCGCGTCCGCGGGCGTCGAGCGTGCGCGCCACCGGGTTGTCCCAGGCCCACATCGAGGTCAGGGCGCTCACGAGAACACCCGCTCGCCCACGGGCAGCTCGGCGGCCAGCGTGTTGGCCCGGGTGGCCAGCGGGCAGGCCCACGCCGGGTCGTACGCGCAGGACGGGTTGTACGCGAAGTTCAGGTCGACCACGAGCCTGTTCTCTGCCATGCCGAGATCCGCCCCCTTGATGGTGTCCAGCAGGTACCGCCCGCCGCCGTACGTGCCGCCGGGCGTGCCCGCCAGCGCGTCCTTGACGGGCACGAACAGGCCGCCCGCGTAGCCGCGCAGCCGCCACACCGCGAGCGTCCCCAGGTCACCCACCTCGACGTCGGCGATGCGCTCGAACGGCACCACGCCGTCGGTCCCGGTGCTCACGTCGAGGCGCTGCTGCGGGGCGGGTCGGAGCTCGCACTCGAACCGGTAGGCGGCGTCGTAGTGCGGGATGTCGAGCCCCTCGAACGACGCCTTGGCCACGGCGTCCAGCGGCGACGCGGGGTGCTCGGCCAGCAGCTCGTCGCGCCGCTGCACCCAGGTCGCGTGCGCGGCCGCGGGGTCGTCCGTGGCGACGCGGCGGACGTCCGCGTAGATCTCGGCCACGCGGCGGCGCCAGTCGGCGACGGCGAACGGCTCGTCGGCGGGATGCCGGCCGGGCGCGATGACGGGGAATCCAGCGTTCACCGCCCCACCGTCGCACGACGCGCTGTCGCAGGTCGACCTGTGTGAGGCTGGGCGGCATGGATCTGCGCATCTTCATCGAGCCCCAGCAGGGCGCCTCCTACGACGACCAGCTCGCGGTGGCCAAGGCCACGGAGGACCTCGGCTTCGACGGCTTCTTCCGCTCCGACCACTACCTGCGCATGGGCGACGGCGACCCGCTGCCCGGGCCCACCGACTCGTGGACCACCCTCGCCGGGCTCGCGCGCGAGACCAGCCGCATCCGGCTGGGCACCCTGGTCTCGTCGGCCACCTTCCGGCACCCCGGCGTGCTCGCCGTCCAGGTGGCGCAGGTGGACCAGATGTCGGGCGGCCGCGTCGAGCTGGGGCTGGGCGCCGGCTGGTTCGCGCAGGAGCACGCCGCCTATGGCATCCCGTTCCCGGAGAAGCGGTTCGGCCTGCTCACGGAGCAGCTGGAGCTCATCACCGGCCTGTGGGGGACGCCCGCCGGAGAGCTCTACGACTTCGACGGGGAGCACTACACGCTCAAGCGCTCCCCGGCGCTGCCCAAGCCTGTGCAGTCGCCCGTGCCGATCATCGTCGGCGGCGGGGGACCGAAGCGCACCCCCGCGCTGGCCGCGAGGTACGCCGCCGAGTTCAACCAGTCGTTCCCCGCACCGACCGACGTGGAGGGTCGCGTGGCCACGGTCCGGGCGGCGTGCGAGGAGGCTGGGCGGGACCCGTCGACGCTGGTGTTCTCCGTGGCGCAGGTGCTCTGCGCGGGTCGCGACGACGCCGAGGTGGAGCGCCGTGCCGCGGCGATCGGCCGTGACGTGGCCGAGGTGCGGGCCGTCGGGTTCGCCGGGACGCCGACCGCCGTCGTCGACCGGATCGGCTCCTACCAGGAGCTCGGCATCACGCGGGTGTACCTGCAGGTGCTGGACCTGCACGACCTGGACCACCTGGAGCTCGTCGCCTCGGAGGTCGCGTCGCAGCTGGGCTGAGTCCCGCTAGGGTCCCGGCATGCGCGGCCTGTACGCACTCAAGCCCTGGTACACCCGGCGACTCGACGGCATCGTCCGGTGGGCCGTGGACCGGGACGTGTCCCCGGACGTCTTCACGTGGCTGGGCGTGCTCAGCGCCGCGGCCGCCGGCGTCGCCGTCGCGCTCGGGTCGTGGCCGCTCGCCCTCCTGCTGCTGGCCGGTCGGCTGGCGGGGGCCAACCTGGACGGGGCGGTGGCCCGGGCGCGCGGGGTCTCCCGGCCCTGGGGGTTCGTCCTCAACGAGCTCGGCGACCGGGCGAGCGACCTGCTGATGTTCACGGGCCTCGCGGTGCTGCTCGGGCGGGTGCAGGGCGGTGCGGCGCTCGCGTTCGTGCTCGTCGCGACGCTGGCGGCCACCCTGCCGACGTTCGTGTCCCTGGCCGGGGCGGGAGCCGGGGCACCGCGCCTCAACGGCGGACCGTTCGGCAAGACCGAGCGGTGCCTCGCGGTGGTCCTCATGGTCGCGGCGCCGGGGCTGTCGCCGCTCCTGCTCGCGGCGACGGTGGGGATGTCGCTGGTCACCGCGGTCACGCGGCTGCAGCAGCTGCGCCGGGTGCTGGTGTGATCCCGGACCTGGAGATCCACCTGCGGCTGGCCTCGTGGCAGCTCGACCTGGACGGCCGGGCGGTCTGGCTGCTCACGGTCAGCGTGGTGATCCTCGCGCTCGCGGCGATCCCCGTGTTCCTCTCCGGCAGGCCGGAGCTGCGCCGCCGCTGGACCACCTGGGCCCTGATCCTGCCGGTCATCGGGATCCCCATGTGGCTCGGCCCGGGACCCACGGCGGTGCTCGCGGCCCTGCTCGCGCTGCAGGCGGTGCGCGAGTTCGCCGCCATGGTCCGCCTGCCCCGCGCGGAGACGACCCTCCTGCTGGTGCTCGCCGTCGCGTACCCGATGGCGGCGTGGCTGGCCCCCGACCTGCTCGCGCTGGTGCCCCTGGTGGCGCTGCTCTGCGCGGTCCCGGCGCTGCTGACCGGCGACTCCGAGCGCGGGGTCGAGCGCGCGACGCTCACCGCGTTCGGGTCCATCTGGCTGTGCTGGTCGCTGGCCAACCTGGTGCTCGTCGGCTCGGACGCGTACCTGCTGTGCTTCGCCGCGGCGGCCACCGACATCGCCGCCTGGTGCGGCGGGACCGGCCTGCGCCGGTTCGCGTGGGCGCGACGACCACTCTCCCGGCTCAGCCCGAACAAGACCGTCGGAGGTATGGTCGGAGCCGCCGTCGGGGCGGCGATCGTGCTGGTCGTGCTCGATTCCGCCTCGCCGGGCCTGTACGTCGCCGTGCTGCTCGGGAGCGTCGGAGGAGACCTGTTGGAGTCCATGGTGAAGCGCCGCGCCGGGGTCAAGGACGCGGGCGCCTGGCTGCCGGGGTTCGGCGGCCTGCTGGACCGCGTGGACTCGCTGCTGCTGGTGCTCCCGCTCGCGGCGGTGCTCGCATGACGTCCCGCCGACGCGTCGGCCTGCCGCCCGGGTTCAACCTGGCCGGAGCCGCCCGGCACACCTTCTGGCGCAACGTCTTCCACCTGGTCGGCGGCTACAAGGTGCGCGGCGCCGCGCCGTACGAGGCGATGGTCATCGTCGCCAACCACAGCTCGCACGCCGACACCCCGGCCCTCATCGCCGCGTTCCCGGCGCCGTACAAGCCTGTCGTCGTGGCGGCGGAGGACTACTGGTTCCAGAAGGCGTGGATGCGCCTGGGGCTCACGGTGGCCATCGGCGCCGTCCCGGTGCACCGCAAGGGCGGCGGGGGCTACGCGGGGCTGGTGGAGGGCGCGCAGGCGGTGCTCGGTGCCGGCTCCAGCCTGCTCGTGTTCCCCGAGGGCACCCGCAGCACCGACGGCCGGCTGGGCGACATGCGCAGCGGTGCGGTCCGGCTCGCCCGCGAGTTCGACGTGCCGCTGCTGCCCGTCGCGATCATCGGCACGGCCGACCTGCTGCCGAAGGGCGGCGGGCTGCACCCGGGGCCGGTCGAGGTGCGGCTCGGGCATCCCATCCAGCCCGAGGACCTGGTCGACGACGACATGTCACCGGTGGTCCACCAGCTCGAGGCCCTGCTGGCCGAGGGACCGGCCACCTGGTCGGAGTCCCGCACGTGGCGGGTGCTGCACCGCGCGATGGACGGGAAGGCCGGGATGGCCGGCGCCGCCGCCTGGGGGTTCGCCGAGGGCGTGAGCTGGCCCGTGACGATGGAGATGTACCTGGCGGTCGTCGGCGTCGCGCACCCGCGTCGGATCCTGCCCGCCGTCGGGTGGCTCACCGCCGGGTCGGTGGCGGGCGTGCTGGTCACGTCCGAGCTGACCCGGCGCGGGCTGCGCCCGCCGGCCCCGCTCACCACCGCGAGCATGCGTGCGGCGGCCGCGGAGCACATGGCGGTCGGCGCGCGGGGCGTCTGGAAGCAGGCGGTCAACGGCGTGCCGGTCAAGCTGTACGCCGCCGCAGCCGGTGACGCGGGCGTCCCCCGGGGGCCGCTCGCCCTGCACACCGCGGGGGCACGCGGGGCGCGGGCGCTGGCCATGGGCGCGGGGATCGGGGGAGCGGCCGCGATCGCGCACCCGGTGCTGCGACGGTTCTACGTGCCGTACCTCGGCGTGCTCGGCGTCGGCTACGCCGTCGGGCTGGCGCTGGTGATCCGCTCCTGGCGCCGCAGGGCAGCCGGCTGATCCTCGGCCACCGGCCGCACCAGGGCGGCCACGGTGTGCACCAGCAGCACCACGAGGGCGACGTTCCGGGCGGCCAGCGTGAGCGTGACCACCGGCCCGCCGCCGACGACCTCGGTGTAGAACCACGGGAACACCACCTGCGTCGCACCGGCCACGCCCAGCACCAGCCAGGCGGTGGTGCGCCAGCCCGGCAGGCGCAGGGCCAGGGCCACCGCGACGGGGGGCGCCAACCACCCGATGAACTGCGGCGAGCCCACCTTGTTGAACACCAGCATGACCAGGACGAGCAGCAGCGCGCCGCGGACCAGCAGCTCGGTGCGCGCGGTGCCGCCGGACCACATGCGGGCACCGAGGTTCTCGCGGCGCCACCACAGCAGCAGCGCGGCCCCGGCCAGTGCGACGAAGAACAGCGCACCGAGCACGTCCGCGGCCCCCTGCGTGCCGGGCCCCTGGATCTCCCACGTGACCAGGGGCTCGTTCAGGTACCGGACGATCGACGGCGACCAGAGGCCGGCGACGAGCCAGGGGGTGGCACCCGGCGACTCGATCTGGAGCCCGCGGGCCTCCTGCGCGGTGAGGAACGAGGTCACGTGCGGCA
Source organism: uncultured Cellulomonas sp. (assembly GCF_963527515.1). Lineage (NCBI taxonomy): Bacteria > Bacillati > Actinomycetota > Actinomycetes > Micrococcales > Cellulomonadaceae > Cellulomonas > uncultured Cellulomonas sp. The sequence continues at coordinate 35,042 of NZ_CAURTV010000021.1, forward strand.
GCCCGCCCAGCGCCGCGACGGTCCCGACCACCACGACGGAGACCACCGCCGCGGGCACCACCGCACTGCGCCACGGCCGGCGCACCGCCACGAAGAGCGCCACCAGCAGGGCGCCCGGAGCGACCTTGACCCACGCGGCCGCGGTGAGCAGCGCGGAGGTGATGCGCGGGTGGTCCAGGGCGATCGCCAGAGCGACGACGACGACCGGGGCGACGACGGCGTCGAGCCGGCCCATGGCGACCGGGCCGAGCAGGAGCAGGAACGCGAGCCACCACCAGGCGCCGACCGTCGTCGAGCCGTCCTGCGGGGAGCCGGGCCGCCGCACACGCAGCAGGACGGCCAGCGCGGCCGCGTCGAGCGCAGTGACGAGCAGGGCCCACATCGGGGCGAAGACGGACGAGCCGGCCGCCGACGCGACGAGCATCGGCAGGATCGCCCCGGCGGGGTAGACCCACGAGCCGTCGAGCACGGGCCACTCGCCGCGCTCGATCCCGAGCCACGTCCAGTAGCGGTAGAGGTCCAGGTCCCAGAACGCCTGCTGCGGGATGAGGACCAGGCCCACGAGCGCGAGCCAGCCGTGCACGAGCACGAACGCGACCCAGACCGGCGTGGCGGAGCGCAGCAGTCGGGCGAGCAGTGCGACCTCCAGCGGGAGCGGCCCAGGACGAGGCCGATGGACGACGGGCGGGCAGGGTTCAGGCTAGCCCGCCCGTCGCCGTCGGCGCCCGGGTGCCGCTGTGCGATCAGCCGTTGCCGGTGACCGGCCGCGCGGCGGGCACGGTGCCGGCCTGGGGTCCGGCGACGGGCAGGACGGCGCCCGTGTCGCGCTCGAGGTAGGCGTCGGAGTTCTGCTCGTCCGGGGGCGGCGGCGCGTCGGGGGCCGTGCGCTCGACGGGATCGGGGGTGTTCACGGACTCGCTCATCGTCGGCCTCCCACTCCTGCGCGGTCGGCGACCGCGGTCAGGGAACCACGGTGGCACGCCTGCGGGCGGTCCGCACGGTCAGGCGGCGGGGGTCTCCGCGACGGGCGTCTCGGTGGCCACGGGGGCGATCACCTGGTCGAACGGCGTGCAGCCGGGCGGCGCGACGAGCGGGACGGCGGGGTCCAGCGCGATGGTGTCGACCGGGTTGAGCTCGGCGAACTCGGCTCCGAGCGCCAGGTCGACGGTGGCGTCGGCCCGCGGGTCCAGGACGAGGACCGCTCCGTCGACGTGCGCCGCGAGGGTGTACGCCTGCGCGACTCCAGGGGTGCCGAAGATGATGCGCGCCTTGCCGTCGTACGTGGCAGGGGCGTTCTCGGTCGAGGCGATCACGAAGCCGCGCTCCGCCAGGCCCGCGGACGTGACGCCCGCGAGGCCCACGCGGGTGGTCGCGTTGTAGACCTTGACCGTGACCTGGCCGTAGGCGACGGGCAGCGCGCCGGCCGGGGGGCACGGATACGGCGCCTGCGTGGCGGTCGGGCTGGGCGCGGCCGCGAAGTCGCGGGCGAACACCGGCAGGTTCAGGCTGCCTGTGTACATCGCGGCGGCACCGAGGCCCGCCAGCGCGAGGGCCGCGAGCAGGACGCCGAAGATGACGGCCTGACGCTCGTGCATGTGCCGGCGCCGCAGCTGCCGGCCGCGGTCCTGGTCCGTCACTTGATCACCAGGACGCGGGCGTGCAGCAGGGCGCGCTGGTGGAGCGCGGCACGGACGGCGCGGTGCAGGCCGTCCTCGAGGTACATCACGCCGCGGTACTGGACCACGTGGGCGAACAGGTCGCCGTAGAACGTGGAGTCCTCCGCGAGCAGCGCGTCCAGGTCCAGGGTGCGCTTGGTGGTCACCAGCTCGTCCAGGCGCACCTGGCGTGGCGGGACCTCGGCCCACTGCTTGGCCGTCTCGAGCCCGTGGTCCGGGTAGGGCCTGCCCTCGCCCACCGACTTGAAGATCACGGAGGGAGTCTAGGTGACGCGCACGTCGGCCTGTACGGACTCCACGGGTGACCCGGGCGCCGGTTGTCCGCAGGGCCGTTGGATAGCGGTTTCCGTCGTCGGGAGCGCTCCCGTCGACTGTTTCCGGCGAATGTCGCACACCGGGTTGACTCGGGTGAACCAGGCGATACGGTCGTGGGCGGTCGGGGTCAACGGCGCCCCCGGCTCTCCACCCCTCTGGTCCCAGGGGAAGCCTCGCCCTTTGAAAGGATTCAACGATGAGTCTGATCTCCCATCGTGCCCGAGCGCTGACGGCGATCGCCGGGTCCGCGCTGCTCGTCGGCACGCTGACCGCGGTGCCGGCGTCCGCCACCCCGCCCGCGCACTCCGGGCAGGGACCCGACGCGCTGACGCTCGAGCGCCTCGACCGGGGCCTGGTCGCCGCGGTCACCGGGGACGGCGTCTTCCTCTCGTGGCGGCTGCTGGCGTCCGAGGTCGCCGGCGCCACGGCCACGGGCCTCGTCGGGCCCGACTTCGCGGTGTACCGCGACGGCGTCAAGGTCGGTACGGTCACCGACTCGACGAACTTCGTCGACGCGGCGGGCACGGCGACGTCCCGGTACCGCGTGGCGGCCGTGGTCGACGGCGTCGAGGTGGACGGTGCGGAGGCGACGCCCTGGGCGCAGGCGTCGCTCGACATCCCGCTGCGCAAGCCGGCCGACGGGGTCACGCCCGTGGGTGTGTCGTACACGTACTCCGCCAACGACATGTCGGTGGGCGACGTGGACGGCGACGGGCAGTACGAGTACCTCGTCAAGTGGGACCCGTCGAACTCCAAGGACGTCAGCCAGGTCGGCTACACCGGCAACGTCTTCGTGGACGCCTACGAGCAGGACGGCACGCTCCTGTGGCGCATCGACCTGGGCGTGAACATCCGCGCCGGTGCGCACTACACGCAGTTCCCCGTCTACGACTTCGACGGTGACGGCAAGGCCGAGCTCATGATGAAGACGGCCCCCGGCAGCACGACCACGCGGTACGCGGCCGACGGATCCGTGGCGAGCCAGAAGTACGTCTCGATCCCGAAGCGGGACCGCGACGCCGGCGTCACCGACACCACCGACTACCGGCTCAGCGCGGCGGGGTACTTCGACCACCTGGTCACCCTGCTGCAGGGCTGGAGCAGCCACCCGGAGGTCGTCGCGGGCCGCTGGCCGTCGACCGTCGAGGCGGCGCTCGGCATGGCGCCGCAGTACGCGTACCCGCTGTCCCGCGAGGACGCGACCGCCCTGGCCACCTACTTCGTCGACACCTACGCTCCCGCCCGCAGCCCGCGCAATGCACTGCGCACGTTCGAGGGCTTCATCGTCGACGGTCCGGAGTACCTGACCGTGTTCGCGGGGGACACCGGCAAGGAGCTGCAGACCATCGACTACAAGCCGGGCCGCGGCGACGACGGGCTGCTGTGGGGCGACTACGCGATGTCGCGCATCGAGCCGGGCAACCGCGTCGACCGGTTCCTGGCCGGCGTCGCCTACCTGGACGGCGCGACGCCGTCGGCGGTCTTCGCCCGCGGGTACTACACGCGCACGACGCTCGTCGCGTACGACTGGGACGGCCGCCGGCTGAGCGAGCGGTGGTACGTCGACTCCGGCCACGTGCCGATGACCAACCCGTTCAACGACGGACCGCACGGCCGCGACGGCACCGACCCGGTGTACGGGAAGCTCACCACGCAGGGCTTCCACTCCCTGTCCGCCGCGGACGTCGACGGCGACGGCAAGCAGGAGATCGTGTACGGCGCCGCGACCATCGACGACGACGGCTCGGTCCTGTACTCGTCGTTCGACACGCTCCCCGCGGGGAGCGCGGCGCCGGGCGAGGTGGTCCGACTGGGCCACGGGGACGCCATGCACGTCACCGACATCGACCCGGACCGCCCCGGCCTCGAGATCTACACCGCGCACGAGGGAGCGACCTTCGCGCCCTACGGCATGGCGATGCGCGACGCGGCGACCGGTGAGGTCCTCTTCGGTGCCTACTCCGGCAGGGACACCGGCCGGTCGATGGTCGGCGACGTGCTGCCGGCCGTGCGCGGCCTGGAGGCCTGGGCGAGCCTGCCCGGTGGAAGCGCCTCGCTGGGGCTGTACTCGGCGCAGGGTGTGGTCACCCCCGGCCCCATCCCCGGCACCAACCAGAGCATCCGGTGGCTCCCGGACGGCACGACGCAGATCATCAACGGCTCGGCCGACCAGGACGTCACGATCGACGACTGGACGCGAGGCACCCAGCTGATCGCCACGGGGACGCGGTCGAACAACGGGACCAAGGGCAACGCGGCGCTGGTCGCCGACGTCCTGGGCGACTCGCGCGAGGAGCTGCTGGTCCGCACCGCGGACTCGTCGGCCATCCGGCTGTTCACCAGCACCGGGCTGAGCCACACGAAGATGTACACGCTCATGCACGACCCGCAGTACCGCGTCGAGGTCGCCCGCCAGCAGACGACCTACAACCAGCCGTCGTACGTCGGCTTCTACCTGGCGTCGGACACCGACTACACCCAGGTCCCGGTGCCGTCCTTCTACGCGCCGGGCAGCATCGACGCCCTGCGGGACGCCACCAAGGCGCAGATCGCCGCGGGCGCGGTGAAGGGCGTCGCGGTCGTGGGCCTGCTCGCGGCGGTCGAGGTGGCCGACAAGGCGGTCGACCACGGCAACGAGAAGCTCGCCGCGAGGTCGCTGGAGAATTACGTCGACCTGCTGACCCCGCGGACGCGGTTGTCCACGGTGACCCCCGCGGCGCGCGCGACCCTCGGGTACCGGGCGCAGCAGGTGATCTCGATGCTCGACTGAGCATCGAGGGGTCGCGAGGGCAAGCGCGGCCCGGGGCGCCGGTCGGGGTCACTACCGACCGGCGCCCTTCTGCGTGCCTTGACGCGTGCATGGTTACTGCGTAACCTAAAGTTACTCAGTAACCTCGGAGGTAGAGATGTCTGTCCGGCAAGGGATGCTCGCACTGCTCGCCGACGAGCCGATGCACGCCTATCAGCTGCGCCAGCAGTTCGAGCAGCGCACGGGTGGCACCTGGCCGCTCAACATGGGTCAGGTGTCGACGACGCTGGACCGGCTCGTCCGCGACGGACTCGTCGAGAGCCCCACCGATGACGACGTTCCGCAGTACACGCTCACGGACGCGGGTCGCACCGAGCTGGCCGACTGGTGGAGTACCGCCGTCGTGCGCAGCTCCCCGACACGCGACGAGCTGACCATCAAGCTCGCGCTCGCTGTCACGGTCCCCGGCGTCGACGTCGTGCGACTCGTCCAGACGCAGCGCACCGAGACCCTGCGCGCGCTGCGGGACCTCACCCGGCTGAAGGCGGACGTCGGACAGGGTTTCGACGAGCTGGCGTGGTCACTCGTCCTGGACAACCTGGTGTTCGCGGCCGAGGCGGAGGTCCGGTGGCTTGACCACGTCGAGGCGCGGGTGACCGCCGCTTCCAGGACGGCCGCCGCACCGACGCCCGTCCCCGCGCGCGATGAGGTGTCGCGATGAGTCTCGGCCCGGTCCTGGTCACCGCCCGCGGACTGACCCGAGTGCACGGCGCGGGCCCGACGGAGGTCACGGCGCTCGTCGACGTCGACCTCGACGTGCGGCTCGGCGAGCTCGTGGCCGTGATGGGGCCGTCGGGGTCTGGGAAGTCGACGCTCCTGCACCTCCTCGGCGGACTCGACGTCCCCACGTCCGGTGCGGTGACCGTTGCTGGCCATGACCTGGTCGCGCTGGGTCGTCGGGGGCGTGCGCGTGCCCGACGGCAGCTGGTCGGGTACGTGTTCCAGGACCTCAACCTCGTGCCGTCGTTGACCGCCCTCGAGAACGTCGCACTGCCGCTGGAGCTCGACGGGGTCCGCCGAGGGCCGGCCGTCGAGCAGGCGTTCGTAGCGCTCGCCGAGGTCGGGCTCGACGATGTCGTCGACCGGTTCCCCGGAGCCCTGTCCGGCGGTCAGCGCCAGCGGGTGGCGATCGCGCGGGCGCTGGTCGGGCCGCGCAGGCTCGTGTTGGCCGACGAGCCGACGGGCGCGCTCGACTCCCTGACCGGCGAGGACGTGATGCGCTGCCTGCGCCGCCGGGTCGACGCCGGGGCCGCAGGACTGCTGGTGACGCACGACGCGCGATTCGCCGCATGGGCCGACCGCACCGTGTTCCTCCGGGACGGCCGTCTCGTCGACACGACTGGCGACGCCGCCGGTCCGGAGACGCTGCTGGCCGGGTCGGGCGCGCGATGACCGCCACCGCCAGTCCGGAGGCACGGGCGCCCTGGGGGGTGGCGCTCCGCCTCGGCCGCCGTGATGTCAGGCGCTACCCGCTGAGAGCCGTCCTCGTCGCCGTCATGGTCGCGATCGCCACCGCGCTCCTGACGCTGCCCGCCGTCATGCTCGCCCGTGCGCTGACGCCGGGCACGGTGCTCGGGATCTCCGGGTCGCTGCACGGCTGGGGTGCGCCGAACCAGGTCGACCCGGCAACTCTGGTCATCCTCGGGATCGCGGCGGCGCTGGCCATCGTGCAGGCGGTGCTCCTGATCACCCCTGCCTTCCTCGTCGGCGTCCGGCGACGGGTCCGGGAGCTCGCGCTCCTGTTCGCCGCTGGCGCCCGGCCCGCCGACCTGCGGCGGGTCGTCCTGATGCCCGCCCTGCTGAGCGGCTCGGCCGGTGCCGCCCTCGGTGCGGCGGCGGGCTGCGCCTTCGTGGTGCTGGTGGTGCCGGTGGGAAGCAGCGACGAGCTGCTCTCCGCGCTGCTCGCGGCCGCGCTCGCAGCGCTCGTCGGGGTCGGCGTCGCGGTTGGCGCCGCGTGCTACCCGGCCGTGCTCGCCGTCCGCCTCGACCCGACGCCCGCGGTCCGCGGCACTCCGACCAC